>JAIEPX010000008.1:0-300000 GCA_019748175.1 Gammaproteobacteria bacterium | reverse complement strand
AATTTTTCCCCAGGGTTTGCATAAAATTTCATATCAGCCGCATCGCCAGCATTTGGCAATCCAGAATGGTGTGTAAAGATTATTCGGGCAGTAAGTTGTTCACGTTCATTATACTGATTCAACGCATGATATTCGGGAATATCTTGTATGTCTTGCATTTTTCCAAACGGCTGATCCAAATCAATTACGCCTAGTTTAGCTAATTTCAACACTAACATGGCAAACAGAGGTTTAGTTAATGAAGCAGCTTCAAACACGGTTTTTTCCGTGACTGGAGTGTTCAAACTCCGATCTGCAACACCCAAAGCGATAGACTCTTGCGGCTTGCCATTGATCACCTGACAAAAAGAAATACCCGGAATTTTTCCCACTGCAAGTAATGATGTTATTTCTGCTTTTGACCAACTCATATTTCACCTTTATATCGTAGTGTTGTGCCCATATTGAAATTATAGCATTTACGTGTTGAAGCGTCGCGTTTTGAGTTGTGAGAAGTTTCGTTTATATGTTGGAATAAGTGTTCTTACTTAGGATCTTATGCTCCATACTTCCTTTGCTTGGGCCCAAGCTTCCTCTTGAGCATTTATCAGACGTAATATAATTTCATCCAACTGAATAGTCGTTCTTTTAATCGAGAGATTTTCTCCTTTAATAGCCAATCCAAACGCATCTTCTACACCCGGGATTAAATAACGGTGTAAATTAATTCCTAGCAATTCAAGATGACGTTGATAATCACGAAATATATCATTGTTATCTTGACCAATTAATTCAAGCATTCTATTTTGAAGTTGTGTGAACAATTTTGAAGAATAAAACCTTGCATTTTGCTGATCTTTATTTTGCCGCATAATAATCAACTCTATCTAAATTGAAAAAATGCAGAATATCGATGGCCAGCAATAAAGTCAAATCTTAGAACCCACCTGAAAACATCTTAGATTCAGGCCATAATTCTAGTTTAAACCATATGAAAATATTGCTTATGTTTTTGAAAGATGTTGCTGATATCGTATCAGTGGGAAGAAAGCCTAAAAAAAAGAAATCTAAATAACAATAATCTTTATCTTTACTTAGGTGCTCACCATTATGCAAATTGTTGTTGATACAAATGTAATTTTCTCAGGCATTTTTTTTCATGGCCCGCCGGGTAAAATACTGGAAAATATTTTGACTACAGATCTTTCCATGGTTTCCCCTCTATCTACAAGTCATCGACCCTACCAATATCACAGCGCAGAATCAATTTTATCCTATAAGCCAGACCTATTATTGATGCAACACTGAAATCCCAAAAATATACGTTTCATGATATTTTCAATATTTGACTTATCTTAATTTTGTACTATATTTAAATTGTGATTATCATTTAGCGTATTTTTGCTATAAAAAGGTATTTTAATATCAATACAGTAGTTTTTGTGTGACGGAGGAATCCTCCCCACACGAAACTCAACACTTGAGGTGAAATATGAGTAGCTCTAAACCCTCCAAGTCTCATTTGATCAAAAGTAATAGGCTATGCTCACCGCCCGAAGCAGGCATGGGTAAGCTTAGTTCAAAGCCTCGAACACATTTTCAGGCTAAAATGCTAGGATCATTTTGTCTTGGAACTTTCTTGATCGGATATTCTTTGAATGTTTTCGCAGATGCGGGCCCAATGCCTGACCCAACGATGGTCGACCCTAATTTAACAGTTAGCACTCTCTATAGCGATCTAGATGGATTTGATCACCCAACATCAGCTGCGGATACGATAGTCGATACCAAAAGCCTCCGAAACCCAATTGGAATGGTATTTCTTCCTAACAAAAATCCCACTGTTAAATACGACATGCTAGTACTCGAAAAAAATACTGGTAAGGTCAAAAGAATCAAATTTGACTTAAATGGCACACCTATGGGAGACCCTGTGACCGTGCTCGATTTAGCTGTTAATAACTTTAGTGAAAGGGGACTGTTATCCATTGCACTACATCCCGACTTCACTAACAAAGGTGGAAAAGTCTATCTGTTTTTTACAGAAAGATTAGCAGTAAATAACACTCCTAGCGGATTCAGCACATTGGCAGGTGCATCTACTAGAGTATGCCTTTCTGCAGGCCCTGTGACTGCTGGATGCCCGGCTGGACCAACTTATCCGGCTAGCGTTAGTCGGTGGATTGGACCTAATGCGGGAGATATAGCCCCACTAGCTAACGATCAGTTGTTTACAGGAACAAGAATTACCGTCCCTACATCTGTTTTCAACGGTATTTCAAATGTTACTGTCCCTGCATCAAGTAGTAACCAAGTAATTTTACCCGCAAACATCATCACTGCTGATGACAATGATGATACTAGCGCAACCGTTGTGACATCTCCTGCTGGTCCGCCAGCTTTTGGCGCTGACACTATCCCAGCGTCAGTAGATGCTCCTAAAACCCCACTATTGGGCAATCGTGTAGCATATTTTAACTTTGACCCAACTGCATCCGCTACCTTAGCAGGATCTGGTGTAGTAAACACAAGCGGTGGAGCTTTAACTTACGCTGGCGATATCATTCGTCTGCGATCATTCCAAAATGATCGAAATACTCGAAACACATCTAAGATAAGCGCTGGGGTTGACTATTGTGTCTCTAGAGCCGCAGATGGCACTTGCCCACCTGCAGTTGCGTTTTGGACTCGTAATTTTAATGGTAACCACAACAGCGGAAAAATTGTCTTTGGGCATGACAAGAAACTTTACATCATGCTGGGAGATGCTGGTCGAAGAGGAATGACTCAAAATATTAAGAAAAATCTTGGTATTCTCAAGGATGGTCAACTCATGGGTAAAGATGACATATTTGGTGGCATAGCACCAGATAATGCCCATATGACCGGGGTTGTTTTACGCCTCAACGACAATGGCACTGCACCCAGCGATAACCCCTTCTACGCGAAGGCATCAAAACGAGTTGTTGAAACTGAAGCCATCCTTGGGCGTTCTCTCAATATTGCTTCAGACAACATTCATCCTAGCAGCGAAAAAGTTGAAGTCTTGAATAACTTCAAAAAAATCTATGCTTATGGCCTACGTAATGGCTTTGGTCTTGCGATTGACCCCTATAGTGGAAATCTTTGGGATGCTGAAAACTCTGGAAAGGCATTCGAAGAAATCAATCTTATCAAAAAAGCGCATAATGGTGGTTGGATTCAAGTGATGGGACCGATTGACCGCATGGATGGCCCTGGGGGTAATTCATCCAGTTTCTTCTCACAGTTAGGTGACTTCCCAAGTGTAACGCCAGACGCGGGCTATCCGTCTTCTGTAACTCCGCCTACTGGCCTACTGCCAAGTTTAATGCCTACTACATGGGGTGATTTCAAAGCCATTGAAACATTATGGGGAATTGGTCGTTCAGGTGGGATAGGTCTTTCAGGTGCAGCTCTGACAAACACATTAACAGGACCTAGGGGCGTTCAGCAACCTCGATTCTTAGCTGCGCCATTACCAGGTTTTCCGAATAGCGATGTCATAGCAGCATCAAAAGCCGAAGCATTAGATGCAATGTATATGCCTGAAGGAGCTCATCTTAGAGATCCTCTCTATAGCACCAAACATGTGGTGGCTAATGGTGGATTAGGCTTTATTAATGGCAAAGCTCTTGGAAAGCAAAATAAAGGCGACCTGGTATTTGGGTCCGGTGTAACTCGGCAACAGTTAGAGACTGTTACGAATACCATCCTGACTAGACCTACTGGTGCCCCTTCTACCAACGGTTATGAAGGAACTGATTATTTCTATAATTGGCTCCTCACTTCCCCATTAATTCCAAAACCTGACGGTAGCCTGTCAACAAGTAACTATGGACATTTGTACAAGTTACATGTCAAAAGCCACCATAGGAGTAAAATTGGATATTCTGATCCAGCTCTCTTTGACGGTGTTGCCGATAATCGAGGAATAGATGACTGGGTCACTGAACAATCCTCAGTCCTCTTCGGATTAAACTTTGGTACAGTAACTGATGTCGTCACAGGTCCAGATGGCAACTTGTTCGTCTTATCGTTAAATAGGCTCGTTTGCAAAGGCGCGGTGACTTCAGGTTGTACTGGTAATGCAGCAAATGATGTCTCTGGAACCGGTAGAATTTACATGATTTCCAAAGTTCCAGGTACACCTGAAGGCTCAGATGACGATGGCGACCGTGAAGATAATGATAGTAATGAAGACTAAGGCAATTTTAAATTAGATTGACTTGATTATGTCTTGAAGCCGGGAGAAGTAAAAATCTCCCGGCTTTTCTTTTCGGAGGTCATTTATATAGAGTAACAGAGTAAACGATGAAATTGGACGGCCACAGAGATCTTGAAGAATATCCATTAGCGAGATGACGGCTAAAGTCGCACCCCAACCCCGAATTGACTTTTAAGAGCCCAGCACATAACCTCAGCAGCAATTTCAACACAATCGGTAAACTATGAATCATCGACCACTAGTACTAATTATTCTCGATGGCTGGGGATACCGCGAAAACCCAGTCTACAATGCTATAGAACAAGCTAAAACACCCACGTGGCATAAACTCTGGGCTGAATACCCCCATACGCTCATCAACGCGTCAGGTTATGCGGTAGGACTACCCGAAGGGCAAATGGGAAACTCCGAAGTCGGTCACCTACACATGGGTGCAGGAAGATCCGTTCCTCAAGATCTCGTTCGAATTGACCAATCTATTCAAAACGGCTCTTTTGAAGACAACCCAGTATTTAATCAAGCTTTCGAACAAGCAAACTCCACGAACAAAACGGTACACATTCTCGGATTAGTTTCGCCGGGTGGCGTTCACAGCCATGAAAAACACATTCAAGCATTCATCGCACTTGCTGCAAAAAAAGGCGTAAAAAAACTTTGCATGCATGCAATTTTAGACGGACGTGACACACCACCGCGCTCAGCATTACCTTCACTCGCGCTCATCGACAAACAATTAAACCAATCAGGCTATCAACCGATCGCATCAATCTGCGGACGCTACTACGCGATGGATCGCGACAAAAGATGGGAACGCACTCAAACCGCTTACGCTATGTATACCTCTGGAGAAGCAGCCTGCTACGCAAACTCCCCTGCTACGGCATTAGAATTGGCATACGAACGCGATGAAAGTGATGAATTTGTAAAACCCACTTTAATTTCACCAGATTACAACAACACAAACACGCCTCCAAATTCTCAATTTCAAGCACCTATTATTCAAGATAACGACATTGTATTCTTTATGAATTTCCGCGCAGATCGCACTCGACAACTCACACGCGCTTTTATTCAACAAGACTTTGATTTTTTTCCTCGCAAAAAAAATCCGAAAATTGCAGACTTTATTTCGTTAACTCAATACGCAGAAGATTTAAAAACTCATATTGCATTTCCTCCCATCAATTTAACGAATGTTGTAGGACAATGTGTCGCTGATGCGGGATTAAAACAATTACGCATTGCAGAAACAGAAAAATATGCGCACGTCACTTTCTTTTTTAATGGGGGTCGCGAACAACCCTTTAATAATGAAGACCGTATATTAGTTCCTTCACCTAGAATTTCAACATACGACCTTCAACCTGAAATGAGCGCTCCAGAACTCACCCAAAAATTATGCGAAGCCATTAAAAGCCAACAATACGCGGCCATCATTTGCAACTTCGCCAACGCCGACATGGTAGGGCATAGCGGAAAATTAGATGCAACAATCAAAGCCATTGAGGCCATCGATAAAAGTCTTGCTCAAATAGTGGATGCATTACATTCCGTAGGCGGCGAAGCCCTCATCACCTCTGATCACGGCAATGCAGAATTCATGTTCGACGAACTCACTCAACAAGCACACACCGCACACACAACAAATCCGGTGCCTGTCATTTATGTTGGCCGCCCCTGTGAAGTGGCTACAGCAGAAGGTAACCTTGCTGATATAGGGCCGACCATGTTAATGTTACTAGGCCTGAAACTGCCAAAGGAAATGACGGCACATCCCCTGTTTAAATTGTTGGGATAAGTAATGCGATGGAAAAAATGAATCGAGTCTATAGTCTACTGTTATTATCCTTGACACTACTGTCCACCTCAGCGACAGCCAATGTCTCTACGGCTCGAACTCAACTCAATAATGTCGACCAAGCCATCACACAAACCAAACAATTTATTTCTCAGCGAAAAAACAAACTGGAAAATATTCAAAATGAATTAAAACATGCCGAAATGGCGATGAGTGAATGGCATACAAAATTGGCTAAGACAAAACAATTCCTTCAGCAATCGACTCTCACCATTCAACAACTGCAAGCACAACTGGCTCAGCTTAACCACGAACGTGAAGAACAGTTTCAAGCCCTGGGTATCCAAATCAAAGCCCAATATATGGTAGGCGAAAAACACCCCTTAAAAATTTTGTTAAATAATGAAAATCATGCGAATATTGATCGCAACAATAAATATTCTGAATTACTTGCACAACATCGCGTAACCATTTTGAAATCTCTCGAAAAAAACCAGCAATTACTTGCTCTCAAAAAAGCGGCATTACAGCAACAACAAGATGAGTTAACTCATTTACAACAGCAGCAATTCTTTGCCCACAAAAAATTACAAGATCAGTTACAGCAACGTCAACAACTGATGAGTCAAATTGGCCAAAGTATTTCCAAACAAGAAACGAATTTACGCAATTTGGAACAAAATAAAAAACAATTAAATACATTGCTAAGTCAACTTCAACAGAAAACGAGTTATTCTGGAGGGGACGTTAGCAAACATCATGCTCATTTGGCTTGGCCCGTCAAAGGCAAAGTCATTTCTGAATTTGGTCAACCCATAAAAGGCAGCCAGCTGAGAACCAATGGTATTGTAATCGGCGCAAAATACGGTAATACTGTGAAAGCTGTTGCTCCCGGTAAGGTAGTGTTCGCGGACTGGATGCCAGGTCTTGGATTTATGATTATTATCGATCACGGCCAATCTTACATGAGCATTTATGGCCACAACCAACGACTGTTAATGACTGTCGGTGATATCGTCAAAGTGGGTGATGAAATTAGTTTGGTGGGAGATAGCGGCGGTCAACCCGAACCAGGATTATATTTTGGTATACGACATCAAGGTAAACCCATCAATCCGCACGATTGGTTGACTTAACTGGTAAATTTGAGATTTCTGAACTATGTTTACTGCGACAAGGGATACAGGGAGTGTACTGTGAATTCAATTAAACGTGTTTTTTACGGATTATTGTCATTAGTAATTATTACAGGCTTGTGCATTACGAGCGCGAGTTTAGCATCTGATACTGCTACTGCACAAAATAGATCCTCTTCCTTAGAAATCCCTGTTCAAGACATTCAACGCTTCTCAACCGTTATTGCGCAAATTAAACGCTATTATATAGAAACCCCCACCGATAAAGTACTCTTCAACAATGCAATCCGCGGCATGCTTTTGAGCCTCGACCCTCATTCTTCTTTTCTTGATGAAGATGATCTTAAAGATTTGCAAACTGTTACAACCGGAGAATTTGGCGGCATTGGAATCGAAATCATCCCAGAAAATGGTTATATTAAAGTGATCAGCCCTTTGGATGATACCCCCGCATTTAAATCGGGAATTAAAGCAGGTGACTTGATCATTCGAATTAATGATAAAATTATTCGTAAAATGACAGTGCGAGATGCAATCAACATGATTCGTGGTAAACGCGGCACATTCGTCGACTTAACTATCCTGAGAAAAAATGAAAAGAAACCATTACATTTTAAAGTGATGCGTGATGTTGTTAAAGTGGCTTCTGTTAAAAGTAAAATGCTGGAACCAGGATATGGTTATGCGCGGATTGTATTTTTCCAAGCTCCTGCTGCGGACGATTTGAAAAACGCAATTCTCAAATTACAAACAGAAGCGAAAGGAAAGCTCAACGGCCTCGTACTCGATTTACGCAATAATCCCGGTGGATTATTAGACTCTGCAATACATATTTCTGATTTATTCTTGGATGCACCTAGATTAAAACGAGATGGTTTGATTGTTTACACTAAAGGTCGTATCCCAGGTACTGACATACACGCAAAAGCAACACCCGGAGATTTGATCGAAGGTGTGCCTATGGTTGTATTAATTAATAATGGTTCTGCATCTGCTTCTGAAATTGTTGCTGGTGCACTGCAAGATTACAAACGCGCTATTGTTATGGGAACCCGAAGTTTTGGTAAAGGTTCTGTTCAAACAATTATTCCTATCGATCGCACGAGTGGAATTAAATTAACCACAGCGCTTTACTACACACCTGCAGGTCGATCTATTCAGGCGACCGGTATTGTTCCTGATATTATTGTCAATGATCTCAAAGTGAATAGGGATACCGAAGATAAATTAGTGGATGACGTTGATGAAAAAGATTTATCAGGTCATTTAGGTAACCCCAAAGATAAAGAGTCTGAAAAAGCACCGAAGGATAAAGATATGGTTACACCAACAGACGAACAGTCGGCAGCACCAGTTAATCCCCTTGTTTATGAAGATTATCAACTCTTTGAAGCTTTAAATATGTTGAAAGGCGTTCATGCTGAACGAGATCTGGGTGATCTTCAACCAGTTGCTTCTAAACCAAAGCCTAGTGCTTTAGCTGAGAAAAAATAGACTAGGAGAGGGGTCAGATCTAATATAACTGCTTTTACATATTTGCTAGGTAAATGTATTGATATTAGATCTGACCCCTTTCCTTTTTTACACTGCAACAGGCGCTTTAATCGCAGGATGATGTCGATAATCTACAATTTCAAAATCTTCAAATTGATAATCAAACAATGAATCAGGCTTTCGAAGAATTTTTAACTTGGGCAGTGCCATAGGCTTTCGTGATAATTGCTGTGTCACTTGATCCATGTGATTGGAATAAATATGACAATCTCCCCCGCTCCAAATAAATTCTCCTACTTCTAAATTACATTGTTGCGCAATCATATGTGTCAATAATGAATATGAAGCGATATTAAATGGGACACCTAAAAATGCATCTGCTGAGCGTTGCGTCAACTTACATGACAAACGACCTTTAGCAACATAAAATTGAAACAATAAATGACAGGGTGGTAAAGCCATGTTATTTACCTCACCCGCATTCCAAGCGCTTACAATTAATCGACGTGAATCAGGTTCGGTTTTAATGGTGTCTACAAGTTGTTGCATTTGATCAATTACTGTGCCGTCTTTTGATACCCAATGACGCCATTGTTTTCCATACACAGGCCCGAGCTCACCGTATTGATCAGCCCATTCATTCCAAATTGTCACACCATGTTCATTCAGATATTGAATATTGGTATCGCCACGAAGAATCCACAACAACTCGTATATGACGCTTTTCAAATGAACTTTTTTTGTTGTGAGCAAAGGAAATCCTTGTGAGAGATCAAAACGCATATCGTAACCAAAAATACTCAACGTGCCTGTTTTTGTACGATCTTCTTTTTTAATTCCGCGCATTAAAATTTCTTGCAAAAAATTCAAATATTGTTGCATACCCCTTACTCCTTAATTAGCTTGCTTTACTTGAGTTTTTCTTACCACGATAAGAATTCCAGAGCAAAAATCCACCTACTGCTATCATCGGAAAGCAAAGCAATTGCCCCATCGTTAACCAGCCAAATGCTAAAATTCCAATTTCAACGTCAGGTTCCCGTACAAATTCAATGAGAAAACGAAAGACACCATACGCTAATAAAAATAATCCGGTCACTGCCAAAGGTGGACGTTTTCGAGCAGAAAAAGTCCAAATCAAAATAAATAAGACAACGCCTTCCAAAAGAAATTCATACAATTGTGATGGATGCCGCGGCAAATTATCAGCATGCGGAAAAACCATCGCCCAAGGAACATTGGTGACACGTCCCCACAATTCACCATTAATAAAATTCCCAATTCGGCCCATTCCTAGACCCACCGGAACCAGCGGAACTACAAAATCGGCTATCTCGGCAAATGATTTTTTAGTTTTAAACATAAAAATCAAAACGCCAACCAGCACTCCCAGCAAACCACCATGAAATGACATGCCACCGTGCCATGTTTGTAAAATTTCTGTGGGCTTAGTGATCAGAAATAGTGGATTATAAAAAACGAAGTAGCCTAATCGCCCCCCAATTACCACACCTAAAACCATGTAGAACATGAGGTCAGTGACTTGTTCTCTTGTCCAACCACCCTTCATGTAGGCGCGATACTGTCCTAAAAGCCAAGCACCTGCAAATCCGATCAAATACATGATGCCATACCAAAAAACTTTGACGGGCCCAATTTGCAAAGCAACCGGATTAATGTCGGGATACTGTATCATAATAAAATCCATTCAAGTTGATACACGACTATACCAGCCATTCTATGCGTTGTGTAGATGGGGAGTCAGGACTTTATCTCTAGCATTTTTTCTTATTTAATCAATTAATTTTGCTGTGAAACTATAGGCGCGACGCCGCCATTCCCATTTTATTATTCTCTTGGTACAATGCACTTTTGGAGTCTTCTTAAACCTAAGGATGAGGTACTACTTATGCTATCTAAACATAAGCACTTGATTAAATTCGCTGCTCTCCCTACTATTTTCTTATCATCTTATGCATTTGCCAGTGGTATTCAGTTAGATACCAGCTATTCATCTGCTGGATATGCTTGGGCAGGTCGTGCTGCATTGCATGATGATGCTAGTACTGGCTATTATAATCCGGCGATATATTCTACTTTCTGTCATCCTCAGATTGGTTTAGCACCGCTTTTTGCTTATGTGAATCCTGACGTAAAAATGCTCAACGCACAAATCGATGCCTCCGCTATTGGACGAGGGATTATTCCTACAGTGGGTAATGACAGAGCCAGTATTGGTGGATGGAATATTCTCGCAGGGCTACATGCCGCTCTTCCATTACCATATCATTTTAGTCTCGGACTTAACGTAGCTACGCCTTGGGGTTTATCATTTGAGTATCCTCGCTCATCAAAATCACGTTATTTTGCACAAGAAGGCGCTCTAAAAGTTGTAGACATCGATCCAGGTATCTCATTTGAAGCGTTTAGAGGATTTTCTATTGGTGCAGGCCTTGATGCGATTTACACTCATTTCTCAAGCAAGCTTGCTATTCCGAAATTTACTCCCGCACCCGCTAACGATACCTATGTTACCAACAAAAATGGCGATAAATGGTCTTACGGTTGGAACGCGGGGCTACTCTACAGAGCACCAACACGCACCGAAATTGGTGTGGGTTACCATTCTAAAGTATCCACCACAACAAGCGGTACAAGTTCTGCAATCGACGGAGCCTCTAGACTCGAATTTGATGGTCGAGCTTATACAAAGTTCGTTTATCCTGAATTTTTCAACGTCAGTGTTACTCAAGCTCTCTCCCCTTGCTGGACTTTCTTGGCAGATATTCGTTACACGAATTGGAGTAGTGTGGATAAAAACGTCATTAAATTTAGCGGTGATGTCGCTACCGAAGTACCTACTATCATTTTACCACTCGACTGGAAAGACTCTTTCAACTTTGCAGTCGGCGTTGCTTACAAACCCACTGAACAGTGGAAATTGAAAGCGGGTTTTGGCTATGACGAAACACCAATACCTTCAGATGATAAACGCCCCTTCCTCATCCCAGATAACAACCGTTATGTTATCGGATTAGGCGCTCAATATTATATTAATCCGTGCTTACACTGGGATGCGGGTTATACGATGAAAATAGTTGCAAGAAGCCATATGAATGGCAAACTCACATCAGGGCCCATAGTTATTACGTCTGATGCGTACGCGTCCACTTTAATTAGTGAATTCTCATTTGCATTAACCTGGGATATCGCTTAAAAAAAGGGTCAGGCATGCATCTATGCATTTAACCTCGTTAGATGCATAGATGCTAAAAATGCATGACTGACCCCATCATCTACCCGCACGTATTAATCCACCAAGCCCTGCATCTTCTAATGCTAATTCCATGTGACCACGAATTTCAATAGGATCGTCCATCGCCAAAACTTCTTCCAGTAATTTACGCGCTTTACTCATCGTAAACGTTCGAATAACCCATTTAACTCTCGGTAAACGAGCTGCACTCAAACTCAACGCATCAAATCCCATTGCGATTAATATGGGAACAGCAATCGGATCACCCGATAATTCTCCACACAAACTTACTCGTTTACCTTCTTTATGCACATTACTCACAACATACATCATCGCGTGCAAAACAGCAGGATGTAATGGATCATAAAGACCCGCAACTCGCGCATTACTTCGATCAACGGCTAAAATATATTGTGTTAAATCGTTACTACCAATTGAAACAAAATCAACTCGCTTTGCAATTTCACGTGATAAATAAACTGCGGACGGTACTTCTATCATCACGCCAAATGCGGGCATTGTGACATTTTCACCCTCATCACATAACTCTTCATGGGCTTGCACAAAAAGCCGACGCGCCTCTTCCACTTCTGCAATAGTACTCACCATCGGTAACATCACTTGCAAATTATCAAACCCTTGATTCGCTCTCATCATCGCACGAATTTGTACTAGAAAAATATCCGGATGATCTAACGTAATTCTAATTCCGCGCCAACCTAAAAATGGATTTTTTTCTTCAATTGGAAAATACGGCAATGGTTTATCACCACCGACATCCAATGTGCGCATCATCACTGCACGTGGTGAAAATGCTTTTAATAATTGGCGATAAATAATACGTTGCTCTTCTTCTGTTGGAAATCTATCGCGCGCCATAAAAGGAACTTCGGTACGATGCAATCCCACACCTTCAGCACCAACACTCAGCGAACGTCCAACATCAGACATTAATCCGGTATTTACGTATAAAGAAGTGACATAACCATCCAGTGTTTCTGCGGGTAAATCTCTTAATTCTTCGAGTTCAGAATCTAATTGTTTTTCTTCACGAGATAAACGTTCAAATTCTTCGGTAACTGTCGCAGATGGATTTACATAAACTTGACCATAATAGCCATCAATAATAATTTGACACTCGTCACATTTTGCAACGGGCATACCCGTCACACCCATTACAACAGGAATTCCCATTGCCCGCGCTAAAATAGCCACATGCGAATTACTAGAACCTTTAATAGAGACCACACCTACGAGTCGATCTTCAGGAACTTCAGCCAAAACTGATGGCGTAACTTCTTCACCAATTAATATTGTTCGCTCTGGAAATTGAATGGTCTTTTTTTCTTGCGCTTGGAGATGAAATAAAATTCGTTGACCTAAATCTCGAAAATCTGTTGCACGTTCTCTTAAATAGGAATCATCCATCTCTTCGAATGTGTTCACATATTGAGTGATGACATTCTTCAATGCACCTTGAGCCCAAACTCCGGATTGAATAACATTTTTAATTTTTGTAATAAAAGAATTGCTTTCGAGGACGTGTAAATAAGCTTCAAATAATCCGAGTTCTTCATCCGGTAAACTGCTACCCATCATTTCGTGTAGTCGTGAAATTTCTTTGATCGCTTCAGCAAAAGCATGATCTAACAATTGTTCTTCTTCCGCGATATTTTCTGCGACACGTTCAGGCACTGCATCGAGATCTGTCAGAGGGAAAACAGCAACAGCCGTTCCAATTCCAACGCCAGGTGCACTTGGTAATCCGGAATATGTCGCTTCACGTAAAATACTCGAAGGTGCAACGTCAGTTTCCCACAACGTTCCCATCACTTGCGCGTGAGCAATAATTCCCGACAATTGAGCACATAACGTAATTAAAAAAGATTCTTCAGATTCATCAAATTGGGTAGGATCTTCTTGTTGTACCGTTAAAACTCCCATTAATTCACGACTATGAGTGAGTGGCACACCAAGAAATGCGGGGAATTTTTCTTCACCAGAATCAGGAATGACATGAAAATTGGGATGTTCAGGAGCTCGATCTAAATTGATAGGCTCTCCTCGCTCACCCACTAATCCAACTAATCCTTCACCATATTTAATTCGTGTTTTGAAAATCAGCTCGGGGTTGAGGCCTTCTGTTGCCGCTAAGACATAGTCTCCTCTTTCCGGATCGACAATAAAAATACTGCAGGCATCCGCTGAGGTATTTTCTTTCACTAAACGTACGACAATACTTAAGGCTTCACCAATATCTTTGGTGGCATTAACCTTTTGTACTATGCGTCGTAACGCTTTGAGCATCGCACTGTTTACTCCTACATTGCATCAATAATCTACTGCGAAGCACAATTATTTATGCGATATCCAGTTTAAATAATTGAGGCTCAAATTCTTTGAGCATTTCTCGATATACTTGGCGTTTAAATAAAATAATTTGTTTTGCAGGATACCAATAATCAACCCACTGCCACGATACAAATTCCGGTTTTGCAGTAGCGTCTAATTGTATAGCAGAATCATCGCTTATTAAACGCAGTAAAAACCATCGCTGTTTTTGACCAATACACAACGGCTGCATATGATAGCGCCTAAAACGTTTCGGCAAATAATACGTGTACCACTCTTTGCTAACCGCAACAATTTTGACATCAGTAGGTTTTAATCCCACTTCTTCATATAGTTCACGGAACATCGCTTCTTCGGCATTTTCGTTTTCGTTAATTCCGCCTTGCGGAAATTGCCATCCTCCCATCCGACCGAATCGTTTGCCCCATAACAGCTTACCTTCGGAATTGGATACGACGATACCAACATTGAGTCTGAAACCATCTGCATCTATCATGAACGCCACTCTTCCCTATACATAAAAAACTGGTTTTATTGTTTCATAAAGATCGGATTGAATCCAGCCTTAGTGCCTTTAATTTTAACAAGCGAAATGCCAGCCCATAGTTTTAGAAAGATGCTCCAACATAATAGCCCCTCGAATGCTGGTTCCTTTTTGATTGACACGTGGGCTCACAACAGCAATTCCCGCATGCCCCATCGCAGAAGCAAGAATATAACCAGATACTCCGCTTTTTGCAGGCATTCCAACTTTAACCATGTAGCTACCTGTCTCGTTATACAGACCGCAGGTTGACATCACAGCAATAACCGTTCGAGTCGTTTCTTTTGAAATCAGTTGTTCGCCTTTCTCATTCTGACCGCCATTGGCAAGCAACATAGGCAAATGACTTGCTTGAACTGCGGTAGCCTCATAAGAACATAATGCAAAATACGCATCTAAATCTTGATTCACTTCGCCTGGAAGCAAACCACGGCTTTTCAATAAATAGGCTAATGCCCGATTACGATCTCCAGTACGACGTTCAGAAGCATAGACCTTATGATCCAAAATCAAATGGGTTCCGAATAGTCGTTCCATCCAACCATCCAGCCACGCTAATTTTTGTTCTGCATTTCCAGGTATATGTGCGCTGAGTGAAATTGCACCGGAATTTAACATAGGATTTGCAGGCAAAGGCCCGTAAAGATCCAAACGAGAAATATTATCAAAATCACCGCCTGATGGTTCTACTTGAGTCCACTGAAGAATTTGATCAAGGCCGTATTCTTCGACTAAACCAATTAATACCACTAATTTCGCAGTACTTTGTAAAGTCACTTTGATATCGGGATTATCGCCAGCAAATAGTTGAGTACCATCTAAAAGACGGACAGCTATCGCTGTGACATCAACGGGCACTGAGGCTAGCTCAGGAATATAATTCGCTGCTGCACCCTCATTATTTTGTCGGGCTAACTCTACGGCTTCCTCGATTACCCCTTGAAGCTTTTGTACATCTATCGTTGTCATGAGACCTCCCCTATTATAGTAGCCTAAACCAGGTATTATGCCTAATTACCGCCCTTTAAGCTAGCATTCATAACAGTTTCGAAGTCTCTGCTATACTTAGCGTAAGTTTAGTTAACAAGGTAGTACGCTATGATTAAGAGTCAGGAATTTAATCCTTTTAACATCTTGCCCCGCCAATTGATGTTGCTGATTATGTTACAAACATTTGCTGAAGAGGGGCATGGCTCATTAGAAATTATTTTGGATTATCAAAAAGCCAATAAAGATTTCACTGCTATTTTGTCAGACGAATCAAATTTAAAATATATTTTTGATTCCTTACCTCAAGAATTTAATATCGCTATGTATCCAAGCTTGCGGCGACGCATGATAACCACGGAAGAAGGGCGTTATCGTGCAGGGCTAGCATTGTTATTTTTGAAGTATCTTTATGAACACGTGAAACCATTTCCTAACGATGATTTTCTCATTAATCATTATAACGATTATCATACATCGCTGAAGTATCTGGAAGAGTACTTCGTTGATTACCCCATGCCTATGTACATCTGTGGTTTTGTGTCATTTTACATATCAAAACGCCTATTGACACTAAATCCTTTAGATAAAGATCTTCTAGAAAAAGGAGCTAAAATATACAATATTTCTACTAACTGTATTATTCGAGCTGACGAACTAGAACATCCCTTAGCAAAAATATTTTACGCCGATATGAATTCACAGCTTCAACGGGTGAACGTCAGGATCGAAGATTTTAATAAAGAAAATCCTCATCCGAATATGTTAATGAACTTATCTGATTTGATCAAAATATTAAATGAAAAATTATCAATCGATATCTCAAAATTTGATGACGAAACACAAACATTACTCTTTGTAACATGGCGAAAACTAGCATTAGAAAATTATTATCATGCCTGTGATCTTTTTGCATTCTCATACCAAAATAACAAACTGATTCAACTGACAGAATATTTTTACCATTGCTATCAAATAAATCATTTCCATAGACATACGTTGGCCTTCAACCCACTCTTTGTGCATATTGAGAATAAAGAAAACCTTCTATTTCTACTAGAGAAATTCTCGATTGATTCATTGGTAGATCTTCATCAAAGTTTCCGCGTGAACCACCCACATCCGGATTCAATTTTGCTAACAACTATATTGACCATGAATAAAAGTGAATTAAATGAATTCAGATTACTAATAAGTGATATTTTAACTTTGCCTCAAAAAGAAAATTCGGGCTGGAGATTTTGCTTTCATGAAGCTTATCGTAATGCTATTGATGAGGGCACACTAAAAACTGTATCTCCTCGTCAGATGAAAATGGTACTGCACTATTTTATTCTGGTGAATCATTACGATCAAATTGAGTCTATTCTTGAAAGAGATGCAAGCATACCAAACTGCGTCTTTCATTGTAGAAGTAATCAAGTTCATGACATCGCCTTGGCTGTTTTTAAGCAAATTATCGATTTTACAAGATCCCATTCTTTTACACAGTTGTATCAAAAAGAAATGATATTGAAAGTGATTTATCAAGATTGCATTTTTCTATCAACTTTAAAACTGACTGAACAATCAGAGTTCACAAAAATTGCCTCTATCCTTGTCGATACTTTTGCGCAAATGATAATTCCTCAATTGCCAGATCAAGAAGACTTGAAAGTCTATGATTATATCTTTAACAATAAAGCACTGTTCCGTGAATTTACTGAGGTTATTCACCAAAAACTCAGTGCATAAAGGAGCGACACCTTTATCCTAAATTCTGCAGTCGGTATCGTAGCGAGATGTTCTAAGGTGCTGAATCTAGAATATTGAGCCCTTTCCTCTGAAAAACCCCTTTACAACCCCCCTAAGACCTTATATAATATCATGCATTATTAACAACTTTTTAGTAAATCATGGTATTATTCATCAAGATATTGATCACTGTCTTCTGCGTTTACGCAGCAGGTCGGCTATTCCTATTGGCCTGGCAAGAACGATTACACACCAAACCTTTAGCCCTCATGGAAAAGATCAAGTTGGGAATCACCGGTTTTGTCGCCAATGTGGCCGACACCGTTGGAATGGGCAGTTTTGCCGTGATAGTTGCCTTCGACAAGTACTGGAACCTCATGGAAGATGAGAAGCTTCCTGGAACCCTGAATGCTCATAGTGTCTTGCCAGGCTTATGCCAATCACTCTTCTTTCTGCAAGCCGTACCTGTTGAAATAACAACCCTCCTGTCCCTGATCGTAGCAGCCAGTGTTGGCGGCTTCTTCGGGGGATTTTTTGTATCCAAGCTCGACAAGGATCGCCTGCGATTTCTGATGTTTTTAGGCTATGCGGGGATTGCTATCCTTATTATAGCCAGCAAACTAGGGCTGCTTCCGATCGGGGGCGAATTGATGTCTCTGCATGGCATTTGGCTGGTTGCGGGTATTGTTGGTATGCTACTTACAGGCACCCTGCCAGCGATTGGTGTTGGCTCCTACGCCCCTACTCTTGTTATTCTCTTTTTGCTCGGCATGAGCCCACTTGCGGCTTTCCCTATCATGACCGCTTCAGGCGCCATACTACAATCAACAGCGGCCCTTGTTTTCATCGCACGAAAGCAAGTTGCCGTTAAAGCCTCTCTTATCTTGTCATTGACAGGCGTGCTCGGTGTTCTGGTCGCCGCTCCGATGATCACCTATATCAACTCGGATAGTTTGCGTTGGTTATTGTTAGCCATTGTCCTGTACAACGTTCATAGGCTTTGGAAATCTTCTGTGCGACGCGCAGTTCCGGCATAAGAAAAAGATAAGAGGTCATGAAAGACAGCAGCACAAATTTAAAAAAACTGACAGACATCTTAAGCGATTGTCAGTTTCACGATGGCGACTCTCTAGGAGAACGTCTTGGGGTGACGCGCGCAGCTATTTGGAAAATGACAGAGAAACTCTGTAATTATCAAGTTCCTATCACCTCTGTAAAAGGTAAAGGATACACTTTAAGTGAACCTTTAATTTTACTCGATGAAAAAACAATTAAAAATTTTTTGGACCCCGCGATACACAAACAAATTGATTTATCCGTTTTAGAATCCGTTAGTTCAACCATTACTTATTTAAAACAAAATTTTACTCAACAAAAAAATTCCATTTGTATTGCTGAACACCAATCAGAAGGAATAGGTCGACTAGGGCGAGTGTGGACTTCACCATTTGGACTGAATCTTTATTTTTCTTGTCGATATCAATTTCACTGTGATGTTGCCGAATTATCTGGCTTAAGCCTAGCAACGAGTATTGCGGTATTGAAAACCCTGCAAAAATTTGGCATTTCTCCCGAAATAAAATGGCCCAATGATATTTTTTGCCATGACAAAAAATGTGCGGGTTGTCACATTGAACTCATCGCAGAATCCAATGGTACATGTCATGCGATAATCAGCGTTGGTATTAATGTAAATATGATTCGATTTCCTACGCAGATCACCCAACCCTGGACTTCACTTGCTCTTGAAACCAACGAACGATTTGATCGCAATCACATTGCTGCCGAATTAATTCAGCAACTTTTCACTACACTAGAAAAATTCTCGTCAGATGGCTTACCGGCGTTTAAAGAATTTTACCGTCAACATGATTACCTACATGACCAATGGATTACTGTTCAGCAACACAGCAGTCGCTTTGAGGGCAAAGCGGTTGGGATAGACGATTTGGGTCGACTATTGTTACAAATGAAGCCCGGAAACATCGTTACCATATCGTCCGGGGACGCTACACTTAAGAAAACGATTCTCTCTTCCAAGTCACTCTGACGAAAGAACAATGACTTAGCTGAGCATATACCGAATTCTCACAAGGCGACGTTTTTTTTCCCGAACATATGATCTTGTTTTCCATTACAAAACACACTATCTTGTGTCCTATCTGAATGAAACACCTATATATTGGGGTACAGCCTTATCCGCTTAACTATACATAGTGGGTGTTCATCAATCAGCCCGAGCCCAGTCATCGAACACATAAAGGAGCAATTTTTTCATGACATCTGCCTCTCAAATGCCTTTTACCGATGCGAGTGAACGCCTCGGCGCCAACAATACAATAAATGCTATCCAGGCGGACGTTTTGGCGCCCGGTCAACTTCGAGTCATTAAACGCGACAATACTTTAGCCGCGTACGACGAAAGTAAAATTGCTAACGCTATTACTCGTGCATTTAATAGTCTTGCAGATGAAGGTCTTGCTCGAGATCCTGATACCGTGACCGAAATAGTTAATCGCCTCGTCCAAGATGTTACTGCTAAATTTCACCGAAGCTGGCCTGCAGGTGGCACCATTCATATTGAAGATATTCAGGAACGCGTAGAATACGCACTGATGAAATCGGAAGAACATCAAGTTTTTCGTCGCTACGTATTATACCGCGATGATCGTCGTCAAAAACGCGAAGAAGCCGCAACAAAAGCTAAACAAACTACCCATACTCTTAATATTAAACATCTCGACGGAACCATCAAACCTCTAGACGAATCTTGGTTACATGCACAAATCGTTGCTGCATGCAAAAGTTTATCCGACGTTAATCCAGACGTCATTCTTAAGCAAACCTTACGAAATTTATTTGATGGCGCCACAATTAACGATGTTTACAAAACAGCGACACTCAGCGCACGTGCACTTTACGAACGCGAACCCAATTACGGATTTACTGCAGCACGATTATTACAAAATGATTTACGTCAGGAAGTTCTCACTTTTCTCGGCTTAAATTCTAACTGGTCACAAGCAGAACTGAATAAAAATTACGGCGATGTTTTTATTAAGTATATAGAACGTGGCATCGAGCTAGGAACGCTGGATCCTAAACTAACATCCTTCAATTTAGAAAAGTTAGGAAACGCAATTCAAGGCGAACGCGATGATAAATTCACGTATTTAGGCCTTCAAACTTTGTATGATCGTTATTTCTTACACAGCAAAGGTATTCATTACGAATTAGCTCAAACTTTTTTCATGCGAGTTGCGATGGGTCTTGCCATTGCCGAAAAGAAAAACAAAACGCAACATGCGATCGATTTTTACAATTTACTGTCTACTTTCGACTATATGTCTTCAACACCTACACTTTTTAATGCAGGCACTTTGCGACCACAATTATCCAGTTGCTTTTTAACAACGATTCCTGATGATTTGGAAGGTATTTACGGCGCTATACGTGATAACGCATTGCTCTCTAAATTTGCGGGCGGAATAGGAAACGATTGGACTCCAGTACGCGGCATTGGTGCTCATATCAAAGGTACTAACGGTAAATCGCAAGGCGTAGTGCCTTTCATGAATGTGGCCGATGCAACTGCCATCGCAGTGAATCAAGGTGGAAAACGTAAAGGCGCAGTGTGCGGTTATCTTGAAGCGTGGCACATGGATTTTGAAGAATTTCTTGAGCTACGAAAAAACACGGGTGACGATAGACGTCGAACTCACGACATGAACACCGCCGCATGGGTTCCGGATTTATTAATGAAACGTGTTTTTGAAAATAAAGAATGGACTTTATTTTCACCCGAAGAAGTTCCTAATCTTCACGACAGCTATGGTTTAGAATTTGAAAAATTATATGTTCAATACGAACAAAAAGCGGAACGCGGAGAAATTCGAAGTCACAAAATTGCAGCACAATCACTTTGGCGTAAAATGTTAGGCATGCTTTACGAAACGGGGCATCCGTGGGTTACATTTAAAGATGCGTGCAATTTACGGTCACCGCAACAGCATGCGGGCGTAATTCACAGCTCTAATTTGTGCACAGAAATTACATTGAATACCAATAAAGACGAAATTGCCGTGTGTAATTTAGGCAGTATTAATTTAGCAAATCACATCACTGAAAAAGGTTTGGATCAGGAAAAATTGGCCCAAACAGTTAAAACAGCCGTGCGAATGTTAGATAACGTCATCGATATTAATTTTTATACGGTTCCACAAGCACGTCGCTCTAATTTACAACATCGTCCAGTGGGTCTTGGGATTATGGGATTTCAAGATGCGTTATATGCTCAACGAATTCCTTACACCTCAGACGAAGCTGTGAATTTTGCAGACCGATCTATGGAAGCTATTAGTTATTACGCCATCAGTGCATCCAGCGAATTGGCTGAAGAACGGGGCACATACGCAAGTTACGAAGGATCTTTATGGAGTAAAGGCATTCTACCACTTGATTCAATTGCACTCTTGCATGAAGCCCGCGGTGAATACCTGGAACAAAACACGGACAGCACACTAGATTGGGATAAACTGCGCACACGAGTAGCCACCAAAGGAATGCGCAATTCAAATGTGATGGCGATTGCTCCCACAGCAACCATTTCAAACATCTGTGGTGTAAGCCAATCTATAGAACCTACCTATCAAAATTTATTCGTAAAATCGAATATGTCAGGAGAGTTCACTGTCATTAATCCACATTTAGTACGAGATCTAAAAGCGCTTAATATGTGGGATGATTTAATGATCAACGATTTAAAATATTACGACGGCAGTTTGAAATCAATCAAACGTATTCCTGAAGAATTGAAAAAACTCTACCTAACAGCCTTCGAAATTGAACCTCGTTGGTTAGTAGAAGCAGGATCTCGTCGTCAGAAATGGATTGATCAAGCACAATCGTTAAATCTTTATATGGCAGAACCGTCTGGCAAAAAATTGGACGTGTTATATCGCATGGCATGGATACGTGGATTAAAAACAACGTATTATTTGCGAAGCCTTGGTGCAACGAACGCAGAGAAATCAACCATCACTGATGGTGCGCTTAATGCTGTAAAAGTCGATGCGCCCAAAGCTTGTTCAATCGATGATCCTGGTTGCGAATCTTGCCAATAGCTTTTAAAAAACAAACTGAAACAAGGAGTACCTGAAATGAGCGGAAATACAATGAAATCGAGTTTACTTAACTGGGATGATTACGAATCGGCATCTGCTGCTGTCATTCCTAAAAGTGAAAGCATCGCAGGTGCTATCGTCAGTACTTTTGGTCCAACAATAGAGCCTATAGTTGCACCGCAAATTGACGCTCCTGAAATACTAACCAAGAATGGACTTGATCGAGCCATCGCAGACCAAATTAACCTGCAGCAGTCCGCGGGTGGATCAGTAGGACTTGAACTGCTTCAAATGGGCGAAAAACGCATCGTTGTTGATGACAAAAAAATTATTAATTGCCGTGCTGATCTCAATCAACTCGTTCCGTTTAAATACGAATGGGCTTGGAAAAAATATAATGACGCGTGCGCGAACCACTGGATGCCCAATGAAATTAATATGTCAGCAGACGTCGCATTATGGAAAGATCCGTTTGGTCTCACTGAAGATGAACGTATTATTATTAAACGAAACCTTGGCTTTTTCTCTACTGCAGATTCTCTGGTCGCTAATAATTTAGTCTTGGCTGTTTATCGCCATATTACCAATCCTGAATGCCGTCAATATTTATTACGACAAGCCTTTGAAGAAGCGATTCATACTCACGCATATCAACATGTCATTCAAAGCTTGGGATTAGATGAAGCAGAAGTTTTTAATATGTACCGTGAAATTCCATCCGTTGCTACCAAAGCTAATTGGGCATTGAAATATACGCAAAGTTTAGGTGACCCTAATTTTCATACAGGTACTCTTGAAAACGATCAACGCTTATTGCGCGATCTGATAGCATTTTATGTGGTATTCGAAGGTATTTTCTTCTACGTAGGATTCACACAAATTCTATCAATGGGAAGACGCAACAAGATGGTTGGTACGTCA
The DNA here is from genome assembly GCA_019748175.1 of Gammaproteobacteria bacterium. NCBI lineage: Bacteria > Pseudomonadati > Pseudomonadota > Gammaproteobacteria > Gammaproteobacteria bacterium. The sequence goes on along the minus strand of JAIEPX010000008.1, from coordinate 276,430 downwards.
GAACAATTTCAATATATTTTGCGTGATGAATCGATGCACCTTAATTTTGGTATAGACGTGATTAACCAAATAAAAATTGAAAATCCACATTTATGGACCAAAGAATTTCAAGCAGAGATGATAGGTCTCATTCGTGAAGGTGTGGATTTAGAATATCAATATGCCGTTGATACAATGCCTCGTGGAATTTTGGGTCTGAACTCAGATATGTTTAAAGATTATCTACATTTCATCGCGAATCGACGCTGCGCTCAAATTGGACTCACAGAACAATTCCCTGGTGCAGAAAATCCTTTCCCATGGATGAGTGAAATGATGGATCTGAAAAAAGAAAAGAATTTCTTTGAAACACGCGTCACAGAGTACCAAACAGGCGGTACTTTGAAGTGGGATGAAGAATAATTCGTTCTAACATGAGAGGAGAATACTTCTTCTCCTCTTAGCCCTTCGCAACCCAATATCCACAGGCATTTCAGCCTCTTGTGGTTCAAAAAAGCAGCTTTTCTAATTTACGCTATAATTTAGTTTAGGGAATAATGTTTAGGAGAACAGCATGCGTAATTTATGGCTAAAAGTGTTAGTGTCAGCGTTTGGACTATTCGGAATATCAAGTGCAGCACAAGCATGGGATGAAGGTATTTACTTAACTCAATATACACTGGAAAATCCAACCAAGCTAGATTATTTAATTCGCGAAGCAAAAGCAACCGGTATTAATACCTTTGTGATAGACCATGACTATCACAGCTCTCGTTTTGCTCCTGCGATTGCAAAAGTCAAAGCTGCTGGTCTTAAGTTCATTGCACGGATCGTTGTATTTTCTGATGGCGCATCTTATGAACAAATGCGTTCAAAAGCCTATTGGGAAAAAAGATATAAATTTGTAGAAAATGCGATGAACGCGGGCGCTAACTCTATACAACTCGATTATATTCGTTATAGCTCTAAATTACCTGCTAATCCACAACATCCCAAAGATGTTTACCAAGTTATCAAATGGTTCAAAGAAAAAGTTAATGCAAGAAAAATCCCCTTGGAAATTGATATCTTTGGTGAAGTGAGTTACTACCCGTCTATGCATATTGGACAAGATATCAAAATGTTTGCAGATATAGTCGACGGTGTAAATCCCATGGTGTACCCATCTCACTATTGGCCATATCAAAAATATTCGGCCGAACCTTATAAAACTGTTAATAGCTCACTCAACTCGCTTGCAAAACAGTTTAACAACGATCCACCCTTTACCGTTCATGCATTTATAGAAGCAGCCAATTATCATTATTTAAAGAAAACGAGTACTAAAGAGAAACAAGCGTATTTATTACAACAAATCCGAGCGGTTGAAAATGCAACCGATGTTGCTGGTTGGTACGTGTGGAGTGCTAACAATGTGTATGAAAATCTTTTCGAAGTTTTGAAAAACAATAAAACTAAAGATTCAGATTTTTCACATAACAAAACAGCTCAAAACTAATGGCAGGAAGTGGTCAAGTCTTGAATTATTAATTTAGGTAGGATAGGACTTACTTATCCTGCCTAAATTAATAATTCAAGACTGCCCCCCTTGCACATCCTCAACCAGCTGCCGAACCAAAAGTTCTAACTAATGACGCAGTTTCCTGAATTTCTTGGGCGCATTCTTCGCTTGAATTATGAATGAAAAACGAACCAGTAAAGGCTGCTTTCAGTAGACATAACCCTGTGACCGCTAACAGCAAGTTCGCAAGGATTAATTGTAAAAAGCCGTAATAAGCAAGTTTATATTCTGCTTCACTGACAATGACCTTACACTCTTTCTTTAATCTTTTCCAATCAATATCAGTCGATGAACTGCAAAGATAAGGTCTACATGTTTCTGTTAATCGAAGTGCCAACTCAATCGCGCCTTGAGCATCATCTCGATACTCAGATCTTTTCATTGAATCTGCTTTATCCAGCAGTTCCAATAGATGAGTATAAACTTTTGCTTTCTTACGACTCAGTATATCATTTGATCGTCGACATTGTTTTTTGTGCTCTTGTAATTCAAGATAAGTTAATTCTAAGCTGCACCATTTTTCAGGAATCTCACAATGAGCAATATTTTTCTTAGCATCTCTGATAAGGGTATTACATTCTACTTGAAGCCTTAACCAATCTGCTGCCGAAATTTGATCTTCTGGCAATAATAAGAGCCTTTCAAACCGAACTTTCAAATCGGAAATCAATGCCAATAATCGACAAGCATCTTCGTCATGCCATTTTTCTTGTAAATCTTGGACTGAGTCTATCATGCTCATCAGCTGATCATAAACCTGTGCTTTTCTAAAACTCAGCGTTTTATTTTGGCACAGTAAATTGCCACGTTTACAGTAGAGCTCAATATAAAGCAATTCCAGCTTGAAAAAATCTTCTGGAAGCTGGAACTCTTTGAGTTGATTTCTTGCATCACCAATAATTGATTGACATTCTGATTGTAGCGCAGACCAATCAGCGTGCGTAAATTGAATTGAAGTCAATGATAAAAAAGGCTCGCATCGCTCAAACAAGCCATTGGCTAACTTAAGTAAGATATTAGCATTTTGAAAATGATCCTTATTATTTAGAGCATTAGATTTCCCAATAAGATCCATAATAAGCATGTAAAGTCGCGCTTTCTTAAGGCTGATCGAATCTTTTAACTTGTTTAACTTAGATTTTTTATCTATTACTCTCATAGCAGATGAAAGTTCATCATAACTAAAGTAAGAAAAAACGGGCGTTTGATCATCTATCTTTTTAATTTCATCAATATTTGCTTTACCATCAGATTTTATAATTTTTTGTACTAATTCAAACACTTCTTCGCATTGCAAAGACTCTTTCAAATCCGCATAAAAGTTGACATTTTCTAGTGGTAATTGATGAAGAGCTTCAAATCGTTCACACAATGCTTCGCTGAAATAAATAGTCACAATACGCTCATCTAAAGTTGCAGCTGCATTGGTGATGGTACAACACATCCAATTTTCTTCACGTGGAATTTGGTTTGCCGAAACTTGTGGATTTATTTGTTTGTAAATTAATGAAATTCCGCACGCTTCATTATTATCACTCCAGTATCCAAATCCCATAGCTTTTTTAAAAGCTGAAAAACTTGCAACTGGAACCTCGAGCTCTTCTTGATCTAGAGGAACTATATAACTCAACGGTAATATAATATTAATTCCACCAAATGCATCTCCTTGAGTGTATTGAGTCGTATTCGCCCATGAATTTCGGATTTGCATCTTCTGGGTAAAATTCCCAAACATGGGAGTTCTTTCTAAATCTATTTGAACTTGATGTCTTAATTTTTGGTCTTCTAAAGGTGATAAAAAGTCAATAACACCTAGAACCTCTAAATGATGGAGATCAGTACAAATTTCACGATAGGTACCTGTTAGTTTCTTTACTCTCATCTTAGCCTCATAGTGTGCTCTAACCTATTTGTCATATAAATTAGGTGATATCGATGTATACTATAACATAACTTATCAAAAACTTGAAGGCATATGGTACCTCATAGTCCTCAAAGCAAGTTTACGCTATACTTTTGAATCCTCCTATCCCAAGGATTACTCATGTGCGGTCGATTTGCCGTCTATACAGACCCTCGAGAGCTTGCTGACTACTTCTCAGCAACCCTAGCCTATGATATCGAACTTTCGTACAACATCGCCCCGACTCGCACTGTTCCTGTTCTTATCACACTCGATAACGATCGCATGATCGTTCCTATGCGCTGGGGACTTATCCCTTCGTGGCACAAAGAAGGCTCTAAACTAGCAATGCTCAATAATGCCCGAGGTGAAACTGTCGAAAGCAAACCTTCCTTCAGACATTCATTCCGCCACCAACGTTGCCTCATCTTAGCCGACGGATTTTACGAATGGGATGCGGATAAAACCCCTAAACAACCGTATTATATTCCGATGAAAAATCGCGAACCATTCGGACTCACAAGCTTATGGGCCCGGTGGATATCCAACGAAAAAACCATTGATAGTTGCTGCATAATTACCATGCCAGCGAACTCGGTTGTCTCGCCTATACACGATCGCATGCCATCCATAATGCCCGCGGATCTTATCGATACATGGCTTGATAATAATGTGCAAGATGTTTCAAAGCTGAAGAAGATACTGGAAAATACAGCTGCGTGTGATTTACTAGCACCCTATGCTGTCACTACTCGTGTGAATAAAGCGAATTTTGATGACGCTCAGTGCATTCAGCCTATATTGAGTTAACCCGTCACCGAAAGCATGGTAGGTGTAAATTCATCTATAGTTCTTGTGACTCTATTCAGTGATTCTTCTACATAATTCTTCGCCAAGAAACCAAATCGTCCCGTTGTAATCTTATAGCAAATAGGCTGTGCGCAGAGGCTGGCTAACGCAACAATAATATTAATCAAAAATCTTCCAAAGCTATATCCCAACTCACTCAACACATTATCTTTACTATGTACAACGGCGGTTAATCGAATTTGGAATTTTTCAAAAGCTTTAGGATCATTTTCAGGACGAGACATCACAAATTGATCCACCGTTTTTTGCAGTCTTTTAGCTAAATTACCGACATTAAAGGAATATCTTGGAGGAAGAGTGTCTGAATACTCTTTCATTTCTTGAATTCTGCCATACATGTATTTTACTTTTCGTGCATAGGCTTTATGAGCTTCAGATTCTGACGTCAGCAAACTCTGCAAAATACCTTGAATTTCTCCCCTTCTCGCACTTTCATCTGGAAACACATCATAATTAGAGATCTTCTTATTGCCAACGGTATCCCATTGGTCATCGTAATCCATTAAAGTGCATATCGTGCGGCTCATTACAGCTCTAAAATGAGCCCCTGGAAAACGGCTCATATTTTTACCGATAAAATCGATTATAGGAGAAACATCTCCAGAAGTATTGAATTTATTTAACTCGATCCTTAATTGGTTAATAAAAATTGATCGCTCAATTTTATCACTATCATAAAATATATCTTTAACGTAATACCGTTCAGAACGCTCAAGGAGATATCGATCAAGCGACCTGAATAAGCTTGCAGAAAGAGACATTCTTCTAACATGAGCTAGACTTATACCCACCGGCTCCAACGTTGCTTTAATCAAAAGCAGAGCACTTCTCTTTAGCTTTATCTGCTCACTATAATCCCCTCTTAAAAAAGCAGTATCTTCTGCAGAAGCATCCAGTTCACCTAACGTTCTAGTGATGAATCTTATAAGCAAATCATGCCGCTCAAGTAAATTTTGTATTTTACTGACTCTGTCTACTGCCAAATGATGGTCTAGTGTTTTTTTATAACCACTCTCAGGTGTTTCATTATCGTTGAGCTCCAATGGTTTTGATAATTCCTCCAATTCCGTTTGAAGAGGACCACACTTATCTTGGAGTTCTTTTAATTTATTGTCATAATCACGCAAAGTTGATTCAAATTTATATCTTATAATATCTGATATTCGACTACGAGTAGCGTCCAGTAAAAATGTTACTACTCTTGAGTATTGTTTATTTTCTTGAGGGAATTTTGACACCCGAATTGTTTCTAAAAATTCTTCAGCCAACGTTTCAAGTTTATCCTGCTCATCATATAATTTCGGGGATTTTCTGTATAGATTCCAATTATTGATGAAGTCTCCTTCGCCATTGAATTCTTCTATCCTCTCAACAAATTGTTTTATTAAAATTTGGATCTCAATAAACTTTTCAAGAACAGGAACACTATCCTGCATTTTTTCTTTTTCAAGAGAAACCTCTGAAATTTTATCGAGCAGTGATCTTTCATTGCCTTTTAAGTCAATAGCCCTAATATGAGCATTAATTTCAGTCAGTCGAGGGACCGCTGTTTTTATATGATCGCCATCTGCAATAAGCTTCTGAAAATCATCGATTTTTTTACAAACCATAGCATTCAAGAATGATCGTGTTTCATTAAATTCTTGATCAGAGGGGTTTGGCCAAAACAAACTCTCTTGCCTAGATCGAAATTCTTTGATTTTTGCTATACTGCCATCGGCCATTTCAATTATTGATAAACATTTATCAAAACCACAGGGCGCTACATCATCATCCGATTTAAAACAGAGCAAGTTATCAATCTTCTCAAATTGTATATATGATATACTGACATGCAAACATCTTTTCACAAATTCTAATTTATTGATAAGATCCTTATAATGGCCTGGGAATACTTTATTATCTTCAATTTTAGAAAATAAAGTTTCGAGGTACACCTTTTGATCTACTATCCATAAAAGGGTAAATTCTTTGTCATTCTGTAATCGAGTAATTAAGTCTCCGTCCACTTCTTTATGTTTTGAAACAAAACCTATTACTTCCTGAACTAAACCATTGTACTGCCTAGTATCAGAAAGTTGGCGCTTGTGCTCTTCTATAGCACAACCTAAGCGCGTGGTTTCACTTCTTCTCTCCACCACTAACTGACGCATTTGTTCAGGATTAGAAGCCCGCATTTGCTCTAGAAATTTTGCTTCAGAGTATGCTTTTTCTATTATTTTTTTCCTCGCAATTATCTGCGCTAATATATCAGCTAAATCTTTATGGAATATTTCTAAATTACCCGCCATTTCTTTAGCTAATTCTGATAATTCATTTTGAAATTTATTATCTTTATCAAATTTCTTAAATAAAGGATCAACAGCAGAAGATTCGGTTACTCTGTTAATTAGGGCACCTACTGATTCATGAAATGCGAGTATCGAAGCATGTTCCTGATTTACTTGATCAAAATCTAATTGCAAGGACTGAAGATCTTTAGATAAAACCCCCACCTCAAAATGAATGCCCTTAAGAGCGATCTTATATTTTTCTAATATCTTTTTAAGCTCTTGGTGATAAACCTGTAATTCTTTACAACATACTAGATTTTTATCTTTTTTATATCGAGACACAGCTTCATTTAATTGGCCTTGTAGCTGATCAATCAAATATTGATTGTCACTATATTTATTTCGATTATCAGTTACTTTCAGATCAATTTCCGTCATGCTACAATGGTATAGTGGAATTACATAAGGAATTCCAACACCTTTAATACGTTCTAATAATTTAACAGGAACGAGCTCAGTATTTCGAATAGGCTCTTTTGTCACGGCATGATAAACACTTCTAATGTGCTCACCAGGTAATTCAATAAATTTTTCTAGTCTCTCAAATGCGGCTTTGAATTCTTGCAAAGCTGCGAGCGCTCTATCTAATGCTAAAATCTGCTCAAGCCCTTTCAAACTTTTGGCTTTAGTCAGATAATGTTGATCAAAACCTATTACCGACGGCAAAAAATTTTGAATCTGACGAGTGCTTTCTCTTAACAAGCTTTGACATAGCACATCCTCATCTAATAATACTTGAACATTCTGGTTGAGTAGACATGTCTGAAAATAGAGATTCATTCCTAGTAATAAACCCATTAACGGATGTTCGAAATATTCTTTAAAATGAGGTTCAGCATCGAATTCTTGAGTCTCTATATCATAATGAGCACTGTCAACTTGGCTATTTTGTACTTCAGCAGGGGGCGCATTTTGACTAGCGTTATCGGTTGCTACTTCTTTTGAGGTATAAGATAGTAATTGATAGCGAAACTTACTTTTGCTATCTTTGGATTGCTTAACATGTTCTATCTTAAAGCTTTGGCCAAATATCCCGCGAATGATAGAGCCTACAGGAATTGGAAGAGCAAGAGGTCCAACACCAGCATAATATGAATTATGTAAATCAAGTGTTAGCGAATCAGGATTAAAATACGGTAATATTTGATGTAGTTCCCGGGGGAAGGCATTGTAATGCATCAATACAAGCTCGACTAATTCATAGGCAAATTTAGCACTATTTCTATAATGATTTATATCAGGTATTCTGTTTCCTTCACTTCTAAAATCAATCTTTACAGAATCTAAAAGACCTTCAAGATCTATTGGCAGGGCGGCTTTTTCAGCATCTATTTCAGAAATTCTAACTCTGAACTCTTGGAAATAAACTTCTAGACTTATACCGGGTATATCGAGTGTTCTTGGAAAATAGGTTCTCTGATTCGCACGAAGTATTCTTAGCATATTGGCGCATAAATTTCCTCGCATTGAAACTGCTGATTTAATCACATCTGCTAAGTGCTCTTTCAGCTCATTGCAAAACACCTCTTCGCGATAAAGTTTAGCTTTAATCGCTTGGAAATAAACGCTTATATCTACACCGGGCATTTCGAGTGTTTTTGCAAAAAAGGTATTCTGATTCTTCTCGAGTATTTTTACTACATTAGTGCTTTTATCGCCTTGCATTGAAGCTGCTGTTTTAATCACATTCCCCAAGTGCGCTTCCAGCTCTTTGCAAAACACCTCTTCGCGACTATAAACATAGTCTTTATATCTATAGAAAAGCAAGGACCCGTCTTTAATAATGCCTAATATTCCCAAAACTCCTGGCTCACCACCACTACAAAAATTTGATTCTATAGCTCTATGAACCCGACCCAAAATGTCCTGACAAGCTAAGCTCATTTTATGAAAATACTTTAATTCAACAGATGAGTCTGCAGATAAGGGATGCCTTGTTAATTGATCTTCCATTTTTTGGAGGAGTGCGTCCAACAAGCGCCCTAGAGGACTATCGATGTACTTTGTATATACTGGCTTTTTCAAAGGTTTTCGCTCTCTATGTTACAAGCCCATTTTGATAAAATATTGATAATTCTACATGAGAAATCTTAACATTAACTTAAGGTTTTCACAATCTAGGTAGCCGCGGATGTACCACCCATAAAATATTTGCCAACATAACACATATTTATAATTGTAAATACACCTTTATCATCATTTGCTAACCTATGCCCCAGCAGCCCATTTCTCTATTGTACCGATTGATCTCACGACGATGTTGCGCATAATTCGGGTCAAACTTAGCCACCAAGGCCCAAAACCGCTTTGAGTGGTTAAGATGCCGGGTATGACATAACTCATGAATCATAATATATCGAACAAGCGGACTCGGTAAAAAAATCAATTTGGCATTGAGTGAAATGTTTCCATTGCTATCACAACTTCCCCATCGGGTTTTCTGCTCTCGAATTGATATTTTTTGAAATGACAAACCAATTTCATGAGCAACAATTTCTAACATAGGTATTAATAATGTTTGAGCTTTTTGTCGCAACCATTTTTTCAGAAAAGTCTGACATTCTAGCGTATTTTCTATATTTCCCATCAGTATTATTGTGCAATCAGGACGAGGTATAATTTTTGTTCGACCCATTGCTGGCACCAATTCAACACGCCAATTTTCATCCGACATCAGCAATCGAATCTGTGTTGGAATCCCTTCACTGAGTTGAACTTTAGTGTGATATGTTTTTAATTTTTTTTCTATCCATGATCGATGAGTTGTGAGTAAATTTTCTACATTATAAAAACCAAATCGATAAGGGATTACGATTTCTAATCCCTCTTGAGGACATACTTTTAATTGCAGATGTTTTGCACGACGACTTTTGCGTAATCGGTATGTCGGTGGCCAACTCTGTAGGTCTGTTTGCAAGGCAAAATATCCCTTTATAATCTATAATATAAGATATGCAGTTTAGGTAAAGAACTGCTCATTAGGGCAAATAATCTCATAGGATAGGACGAAGTACAAATGCCGATCGATGTTTACATATATGATGCTATTCGAACACCCAGAGGACGAGGAAAACCTGACGGAACCCTTTATGAGGTTACTCCTGTCAAGCTCGCAGCAGGGCTATTAAGGGTCTTGAAAAAACGTAACCACTTTAAAAGTAAGGACATAGATGCCGTTCTCATGGGGTGCGTGAGCCCCGTCGGCGACCAAGGAGCGGATATTGCTAAAGCCGCCGCATTGCTTGCGGGTTGGAACCACTCAATTCCAGGAATTCAAATTAATTGCTTTTGCGCCTCAGGGCTTGAAGCTGTCAATTTGGCAGCAATGAGGATAGCCGCTGGCTCGGATCATTGTGTTGTGGCTGGTGGTGTTGAATGCATGTCGCGGTTACCTTCAGGATCGGATGGTGGCGCTCTCATTCATGATCCTAGCCTAACAATGCCACATAAAATTATTCCGCAAGGTGTTAGTGCCGATTTGATCGCAACTATCGACGGTTTTACTCGTGAAGATGTAGATCAATTTGCATTACGTTCTCAACATTGCGCAGCTGTAGCCATACAAAATAATTATTTTGGTAAATCAATTATTCCCGTTTACGATGAAAATCACTGTCTTATTCTTGATCATGATGAACATCCTCGATCAGATACTTCACTCGCGAAATTAAAAGCATTAAAACCTTCATTCGCGGCACTCGGCAAAATTGGATTCGATGAAGTCGCTATTTGTCGATATCCTGGCATTGAACGAATTCATCATGTGCACACGGCAGGAAATTCATCCGGTATCGTCGATGGCGCTGGCGTTGTTTTGTTAGGCGATAAATCGGTTGGAGAAAAATTAAAAATTAAACCTCGAGGAAAAATAATTGCCTCTGCATTGATAGGAACCGATCCTACCATTATGTTAGTCGGCCCAGCTCCTGCTACAAAAAAGGTGTTAGAAAAAGCAAAAATGACGTTAGATCAAATTGACTTATTTGAAGTTAACGAAGCATTTGCATCTGTTGTATTACGTTATATGAAAGAATTAAAAATCCCATTAGAGAAGGTTAATGTTAATGGGGGTGCGATTGCTTTAGGTCATCCTGTAGGTGCTACCGGTACAATGTTGCTCGGCACTTTACTGGATGAACTCGAACGACGAGAATTACGTTACGGATTGTGCACTTTGTGTGCAGCAAGCGGAATGGCCGTAGCCACTATTATTGAACGTGTAAAATAGTCGCGAGATAGAAGGAGAAATGCAATGACAGGGATTCGCTACACAAAAGACTCAGACGACATTGTGACGCTGCAATTCGATTTGCATGGATCAGTCAATAAGATCGACCTTGTTTTCATCGAGGAATTTGGAAAAGCGCTGGATCAACTTGAAAAAGAAGACAATACTATAAAAGGCGTTATTATCACTTCAGCAAAAGATTCTTTTATAGCGGGAGCTGATTTAAAAGCAATTTTATCACTTACAAAAAAAATGGCTGCAGATTTTTTATATGTGATCAGTCTTTTTAAGTCGTTGCTTCGACGCCTCGAAAAACTATCAATACCGGTTGTTGCAGCAATTAATGGATCAGCGTTGGGTGGTGGAATTGAGTTCACATTGGCTTGTCATCATCGAATTGCGATAAACGCACCTTCTATTCAACTAGGACTACCGGAGATTACGCTAGGATTAGCTCCTGGGGGCGGTGGCATTGTACGTTTAATTCACCTCTTAGGTGCTGAATACGCGATTCCCTATATTTTGAGTGGTTGCATTCTTTCGCCACCGGAAGCTTTAAAAAAAGGCCTTATTAATGAGCTTGCTAATGATCGGAAGGAGTTAATGCAAAAAGCGAAAGCCTGGATCCAAAATAATCCTCATGCACAACAGCCTTGGGATATGCCTGATCATAAAATACCAGGTGGCGACATGCGCAACCCTAAAATGGTTCAATGGATCGCTGCGACTACAGCGTCAATCGTTAAGAAAACGTGTGGAGGGAATCTAGCCATTCAAGAAATTTTATATGTGGCTTCCCAAGTCTTATCCATACATTTTGATGCAGCACAACGCGTTGAGAGCCGATCATTGGTTAAATTAGCACTCACACAAGAAGCTAAAAATAAAATTAACACTCTATTTTTACAGCTGAATGAAATCAACAATGGAAAGAGTCGTCCAAAGAATATCCCCCACTTTTCCTTTGAAAAAATTGGTATTCTTGGCGCTGGCATGATGGGACGTGGAATTGCATTGGTCTGCGCAAAAAAAGGAATCAATGTCATCCTAAAAGATATTAATCACAGCAGTGCACATGCAGGAAAAGAATCTATAGAAAAATATTTAGAGGGCGATCACAATAAAGCTGCCATATTAAGTCGTATTTATCCAACTGAAGACCCACACGATTTACAAGATTGTGATCTCATTATTGAAGCTGTATTTGAAAATGTTGACATTAAAGCGAAAGTCACTAAAGAAACAGAATCCTACATTAATAAAAAAGGGATTTTTGCTTCAAATACTTCAACATTACCGATTTCACTATTAGCTAATGCAATACAAAAGCCCGAGAATTTTATTGGTATTCATTTTTTCTCTCCTGTGGATAAAATGCGATTGATTGAAATTATTGTGGGTAAAAAAACAAGTAAGGAAACTCTTGCGAAAGCGTTTGATTTTGCTCGAAAAATCAACAAAACTCCCATAATCATCAATGATAGCCGAGGTTTTTTTACTTCACGTGTATTCGGGACATTTCTTGATGAAGGTGCACGTTTACTCGAAGAAGGTGTGAATCCCGTTAAAATAGAACACGCAGCAAAACTCGCTGGAATGCCCGTCGGACCACTTGCTATTTCTGACGAGATCAGCCAGAAACTCATTATTTCTATTGCAGAAACGAATGACCAACTTGATATTGTGCTGGGTAAAGCAACGGCAATGAATGGTGAAGCAAGTTTGCGCGTTGCAAAAATATTGGTTGAAAAATACCACCGATCAGGCAAAGCTTACGATGGTGGGTTTTATGAATATCCTGAAAAAGGAAAAAAATATCTTTGGCCAGAATTGAAAAAACTTTTCGGTATTCCGCAAAAAATTATGCCCACTCAAGATATTCAAGATCGATTATTGTTTCGTCAAGCTCTCGAAGCCGTCCGATGCTACGACGAAGGCGTCCTCAACTCTGTCGCCGAAGCCAACATCGGCTCCATCTTCGGCATCGGTTTCCCCAGCTCTACCGGCGGCATTCTTCAATTCATCAACGCCTACGGCCTCGATGCCTTCTACTCTCGCGCCCTCGAACTCACCAATCAATACGGCGACCGCTTCTCCCCTCCTGCCCTCTTAAAGTCCATGGCCGCGAAAAAGAAGCTTTTCGAGTAAATTATGCAAAAATGGCGTCGCGTCTTGAGTTGCTAAACGATCTTGAAAAGGTAGATCTTGCCCAGTCTTCTAAACTCGACGCTTTCTTTTATTCATTTAGCTCTGGAAAGTTTATTAAAAAAACCTTCAAGACTTCTTAAGTTATCCTTGTGGCAACAAAATTTAATTATCCTGAGTCACGTAGGCGAAGAATCCGACTTTCTTGGAGAAAAATAAAGCGCAGCGAGGGGGACCCGAGCGAGCCATTTTCGGAAAGACAGTCGGATTGTAACGCCGACTTTGGAAAAGATCATGATTAGCCAGACAGAAGGAATCTACCTATTGTTACTTGAACTGCCGTAGCTATCAGCGCCTCACTAATTCTGGATACAGCCCAGACTTTAGAACTCTCCCATATTAACGCTTCGTTGGTGAAGAATGAATAGTTTGTTCTTGACTAGATTGAGCTGATTTTATAATGCTTTCTAGTTTAGCGATTAAGAGAGCGGGGTATTGATTAGTTCTGGATTCCCTCATCAGCTGTTCTGGTGTAATCAGAAGCGCCAATGCGTGTGCTTTTTCATCACATCCCTGATTAGTGCAAGCATGTAACATTGCTGTCAAATTTGTAAAATCTCTAATTGAAAGCATTTTAGGTACAGTATCATTTAGACCAAGAATTCTTAGCTGATTAGGAACCTCTTCACCTGACTGTAAACGTGGCAGATCTTTGTGATGAATAGAAGCAATGAATTGTCCAGATAAAATATCACCTAATACGATCATCTCACGTTCATTGGCCAGTTCTTCAGCAGAAATTGCGCTGCTCATGGGCTCAGGAATACTCCCAACATTATGATCAAGAGTAAACTGAAATGCGTCAATTACTCGGTTGTGTTTTCCCGTAACGAAAGAATGAATATTGTAATCCCCCTCTTCTTTTTTCCAATCGATTAATGCAGGTAAATTGTGAAATCCCATAGAGCCGAAACCAATTGATGGGTGATTAGTTTGCAAATAAGACCTCAGATCTTTTTCAATACCCGAGAAATGTCGTCCTTTGAAACCACCATTTTCAGTTATAAGATTAATGGGACGAGTATCTTTCCTAAATAGCAACATAGGGTTTGCCAGAAAATAATGTGGCTCTAGCTTCTTTGGTTTAAAAAAGCCAGAAAATAAACCTGGAACTTTCATGTTAATCTCCTTTAATGACTATGTTATTAGTATAGCAGTTGACCATTAAGGGAATATGAAAGCCCGAAAGTAAAAATATTTTTTTTAATTATTTATAAAATGAAAAAAGCTTTTTTTAAATATCAAACCATGGAAACCTTTAATTAATTATTAATTAACTGACAAATCTGCGTATGGCGGCAAAGAATTGTTCAGGAACATCAGATTCCATTGAATGATCGGCTTTAGGGAAAATAATTAGTTCACTGCCTTTTATCGCACTAGCAATTTGTTTTGAATATTTCTTATCTGTAATCCAATCTTCATCGCCCACTAAAACCAAGGTTTTGCTCTGAATTTTATGGATATCGTCCGCAAAGTTGAATGATTTTATAAACGTTTGAAATCCTTGATTAAATACTTCATGTGATAGCGGATACTCTGGCGGAGGACGGAAAACAGGTAGTCCATGACGAACTTTATATGAATATAAATTGGAAAGCTTTTTCAACCCATTTGTTGCATCTTCATCGCTAATAAATGCACCATTCAACAATTTCTCTAAAATTATTACTTGCTCTGTGTTGAGATCACGTTTACTCGCGTTAACTTTCGCAGTCTCAATCATATGGTAACTTGGTGAACCTGCAGCAAGTACAAGTTTACTGACACCTTCTGGATAACGCAGTGTGTAACCTAGTGCACAAATTGCGCCGTATGATTTTCCAAGTAGAATCACTTTATCCAGCTTGAAATATTCACGGATACAATTAATGTCGTCAATATTATTATCCGCCGTGTATGTTTCAGGACTACCACGATCACTTAACCCACAACCGCGCGGATCAAAAAAAATGATATTGGCGACATCTTTAAGATCAGCATAATCTTTATAGTATGAATGATTTAATCCTGGGCCACCACTTAGCATCATGATGTAAGGCTTAGTATGCAAAGACTCTTCATTTTCATATGCCATTACACTATATAAGTTGGTCGCGGGTGCATTTTTTCTTGCTGGAATTTCTACTTTATAATTTTGCTCCATGATTACCCCCTCTCATCCTCTGCGAAGGTATAGCTGTAGTCTTCCTCACCCAAGCAATATTGCGAGGAATACAAGGTAATAATGCTAAACGGTAAGATAATGATAATATCTTGGGGAAATTTAAAGAGACCAATTCCGCCAAAATTACCCAAGTAAGAAAGAACGAACAAACATCCCATATAAGACATAAACCAAAAGAGACTGCGTGAGCAGGCAAAAATACTTTTGCGTTGGTAAGCTAGGGTGATGATTAACGCAACAACAAGTGCTGAACACAATTTCCAAATCGTGGAAAAACCACACCAGTACAACATCAGATTACACACGAAAAAGGCGATGTGCGAATAAATTAAAGCGCCCGACAATCTAAATGGACGTTTGAGCGTAGGTTGTAATTTGCGCATAGCTAATAAACAAATTGGACCAGCGCCATATGACAAAATACTGGCTGATGAAAGAAAGGCTACCATTTTTTGCCAGCCGGGAAAAGGTAGGAAGCTCAAAGCTCCAACAAAAAAATTCACAAATAAAGTGATGTACGGAATTTTGTGACGATTGAGTTTAAGAAAAAATGGGGGTAAATGTTTATTTTCAGCCATACCATAAAGAATTCTGGAGGTGGCTGCTGTATAAACAAGTGTAGTACCAAAGGGTGAAAATGCTGCGTCAAACATTAATAACACCGCGATCACACCTAGACCTAATAATAATGTTAGCCCAACCAAAGGGCCGCTATCGCCGGGAAAACTTAAATTATGCCAGCCGTGACTCAAATATTGTTGCGGTATCGCTGCAATAAAACTCAACTGCAGCATAAAATAGAGTAGAAATCCAATGAAGACAGCACCCAAAATAGCGATTGGAATATCACGTTGTGGATTTTTTATTTCACCCGCTAGAATTAAACCATTTTGGAATCCAGTAAAAGCAAAAATCACACCTCCTACTGAAAGTGCAGAAAAAATTTGCTCCCAACTTTCTCTGGTGCTGACATTAATATCAATATTAACCAGCGAAGGTGCCGTGTAAAGCAATCCAACAATAGCTATAGAAGGTAAAATAAATTTCAAAATACTGGCGTATTTATTACACTCGGTCAATAATTTAATACCAAAAGAATTCAGCACGACGACGAATAACATAATACTAATAGCAGCAACATATCCAATACCTGATAATTTAAACTCGGTAGTACCTTTGGCAGTTAATGCTGGAATGAAATGACTGGAGTATTGCAAAATAGCTTGAATTTCAATAGGCGTCATCACCAAATAAGAAATCCAAGTCGTGCACGCAAATAGAAAGCCCACTTCTCTACCATGGGTAAAACTCGGATAATTTGCCAATCCACCCGAGACTGGAAACATGGTCCCTAATTCACAGAGAGGTAAAGCAATAAACACCATAAATATCGCAGCAATAATCCAACTGATGAGCGCATTGCTGCCCGCAATTTGTGCGCTGATAAATGGACTAAATAACCAACCTGAGCCGATCATACCCCCGGCAGCGGCAATTAAAACATTGGTTGTCGAAATATCACGCTTAAGCATGGCATCTTCTCCTAAAATTTAACTGTAAGCATGGTAACGTAATTTTTGGAAAGTTAGCAGCAATTTCAGTATTTACTTAAGCTTCATGCTGTCCCTTCCACGCCCTACATATCACTAATAATAGCGAATAAGGCGGTATAGTACGCGAAATAAGCATAAACCGTGTTGCGTATTGACAGCCAATATTTTGCATAATAGAATGCCTTCCGTCTTCAATTTGTAATATATGAGATTTTTATATGCCTAAAATTAGAGAAAATTACTCTAAAATGAAACCAGCCAAGCTTGACCGGATAGACAAGCGAATTCTTAACACCTTGCAAGGTAATAATTTGATTACAAATCAAGAGCTCGCAGAACAAGTCGGCCTATCTGCCCCACCCTGCTTACGCCGCGTAAGAAAATTACGCGAAATGGGTGTAATAAGTAAAGATGTTGCAATAATCGACCCTTTTAAAGTCAATAAAATACTCGTGTTCACCAACATTACCCTGCTGCAACAGCGAGAAGACCTCTTAAGTAATTTCGAACGCAAAATGCACGAACATGCGGAAATTCTCCAATGTTACTTCATCTCTGGTGAAGTCGATTATATTCTGGTTGTCTGCGTACGAGACATGAACCACTACCACGAATTTGCCAGAAGGATTTTCGCCAATGAACCGAATATTAAAACCTATCGCAGTAATTTCTGCCTCAGCCAAATAAAACATCAAACAAAGATTGAGCTAGACGATAACAGCGCGGATTAAACAAACTGCGATCTATAAATAGCGTTATAATAATATGATTTCGCAGAAACTGTCGTAGTAATTTAGTAACGATTTCGTAAAACCTCACACAACTCAAGACGCGACGCCGCTTTAATAGCGAAAATAGCCACGAAGGCACTGAGGGCGACATAAATTGCTGGACCTTGTTGCCAATCGAAAGAGCCGACGATGTATTGAGAAATCAGAGGAGCTGTGCCCCCAAAGATGGCGACGCTAATGCTCCAGGATACTGTTATACCGGTATAACGACGTTGTGTTGGAAATAACGTGTTGAGATAATTAAATAAAGGTCCTGAGCTCATTCCGTTGAAAAAAGCGTATATAAATTGCGCTAATAAGAGTAACGCAATTGAGTGATTAGAAGTTAATACAAAAATTAATGAAGCAGATATAGCGGCTCCACTTAATCCAAACAATATCAATGTGCGTCCGCTATTATATTTATCAGCAATTTTGCCAAATATTGGAATGAGTATTGCAACACAACCTTGTCCGAAAGCGGCTATCATTAAAGCATTGTGCGCTGAAAACTCCAAATGAGTAATGAGAAAAGTTGAAAAATAAATATTACATACATAGACATTAATTCCTACAAAAGCAGCTATGGCTGCTGTTTGCAACATAGCTTTTTTTCCAACTTCGAGCGATGTTTTTAAAGGTGATCGAAGTCTCTCATGCTGATTTCTCTGAAATTCTGGACTTTCGCTGAGAGTACGTCGTAAATAGAATCCAATTAAACAACTGAGCGATCCAATCCAAAACGGAATTCTCCAACTCCAACTGGGCAGGCCTTGGTAAGATACTGCTGAGACCATTAATGCACCACATACCATTCCTGCTGCTGCAGCAGATGCAATCCAACTGCCCGCACTATTTTTGTGAGGCTGATTTGCATGCTCAATTAAAAAAATAGCCGCGCCATTAAATTCACCTGAGACAGCCAAACCTTGTAAAATTCTACACAATAATAGCAATGCAGGTGCTAAAAGACCCCACTGAGAATACGTTGGCAAAATGCCCATGCTAAAAGTTGCCAACCCCATCAATGCCATTGAAAAAGTAAGCGCTTGTTTACGACCGTATCGATCGCCTATATGTCCAAATATCACACCACCAATAGGACGCGCGAAAAAACCCGCTGCAAATACACCGTATGCGGCAAGAAGCGCAACCCGAGAATCTACTTGAGGAAAAAATATTGCGCTGATTTTTGCAGCCGAATATCCATAGATAGAATATTCAGTCCATTCAAGAAAGGTACCTAACGCACAAATAAAAATTGATCGAGTTTCTTTACTCAACATAGGCTTTGCACTCGCTAATTAGTAAACCAGTGGATTATAAGCGATTTACTAACTTTTCTCAATCGTAGATTAAAATCGATTCGCGCTGTTTCATAAACTGAGCATTACTCTTTTTAAGTTTTTCGATAATTATTTCTGCGGACTCATGATTTTCAATAGCTTGACGAAAGTCAGCAGAACCGATCATGCCATTTATAGCTGAGAATCTCAATTTATTCTGAAATTGCGAATACAATACCTCAGCGACGCCGATAAATGTTTTCATAGTATTGATCTCTTTAATATCGGTAATCTTTATAGAAAACCCATGACACACTTTATTTTCATATTGTGCACGATCGGGCGTCCAGCTGATTACCTGAAATTTGAGTCCGGGTAATTTGAGTTTATTTAAATTTGAGACCAAAACATTCGCCTCTTCTAAACTGATCCACGGTGCACCAAATTGCTTAAAAGCATTTTTATTCGTTTGACTTCTACCAACGGCCAATTGCAGCGACTCAAACGGTCCAAAAATTGCGTATAAAAACGCTTGCTCAAATGTGGGTAATGCTGGTGAAGGTGCATGCCAAGTTAAATCAGTATCACTAAATAAATAATTTCGTTTCCAATTTTTCAGGGGCACTATTTTTAATTGAGAATCGATATTAAAAAAGCGATTATAATATTGCGCCAACTCTCCCATTGTTAATCCATAACGAGTCGGAATTGGATAGTAGCTTGCAAAATTTCCAACATATTTTTCATCAAGTATGGCCCCTGAAACATTTTTACCACCTAATGGATTGACGCGATCCAAGACAATGATGGGAATATTTTCCTGCTTTGCTGCCTTCATTACCAATGCTAGCGTAGTAATATACGTGTAATAGCGTAACCCCACTGTTTCCAAATCAAACACAATCACATCAACGCCAGATAATTGGTCAGTTGTCGGTGATTTACGAGGCCCGTAAAGTGAGTAAACTGGAATCATTTCACCTTCTTTATCTGATACTTTATCGTCTTCATTCACACTAAAACCATGTTCGGGCGTAAAAATCGCTACAACATTTGTATTTGGAAAGCGTTTTAGTAACTCTACTGTTGAGCGGCCTTGACGATCAACACTGGCATTATTGGCTACAATAGCAATTTTTTTATTTTTAATTAAGTGCACATACTCAGGCGTCAACAATCTATCGATACCTGATAGGACAGGTTGACTAGCATACGCAGATAACACCAGCAGTGATAAAAAAATTCCACCAAAACACGACAAACTTATTTTCATTTTTTACCTCTTAAATTACAAAAAATAGGCTAATGAGCTCTTAATGCAGCTTCATGAAACAAAGGATTAGGTTGGGTGAATCCCAAATTTTTCCAAACAGCCGATGTGATTTTCTGTCGCCAATATCGATCTCGCGCTTGATGTGTTGGATCAGGATTTCCAAAAACTCGATTCGTTAATAAGATTACATAAAGCCCTTGTTTTCGACTGATCCAAATTGACGTTCCAGTATAACCTGTATGTCCTATAGCATTCGCATCGATATAATACCCGGCACTAAATTGATGAGGTATTTCTGAATCTTCCGGATTATAAGCCGTATCCCAGCCTAGTGCCCTCGTACTTTTTGGTAAAACATCATCACGCTGAAAAAAAATGTCTAACGTTTCTCTCTGTAAAAACTGTGCATTATGATAACGACCCTTATTGAGGATCATTTGCGCAAAATGCTGTATATCATTAGCCGACGAAAATAAACCCGCATGCCCACATACACCTCCCATAGCACGCGCAATTGGATCGTGCACTACTCCAACACAATTTTCAGAAAATGTAGGTATGATAGAACACGCATCTTCCTTAGGAATAAACCCTGTGTGATACATCTCTAAAGGATAAAACACAAAATCTCTCAAATAATCACTTAAATTTTCACGCGTAATTCGCTCTACAATTTTCCCTAATAAAATAAAATTGAGATCTGAATAGAATGTTTTTCTTTTTGGATAAAATTTTAAGGGTGTATTAAATAAACAATTCCAACGATGACCTAATGAACAAGCAGTCATTTTATCTACGGCAATAATATCTTGCAATCCAGAACGATGCGTCAGTAAATCTTCTATAGTAATTGTTTTTTTAATTTGCGTATGAAGTAGATCTGGCCCTGAAAATTCCGGAAAATAATCAACTACTTTGTCTGTTAAACGAATTTTATGTTGCTCATACAATTTCATGATTGCAGTTGTTGTTCCAATCACTTTTGTGAGCGAAGCGAGATCAAAACGATCAAACACCTCATCTGAAATTTTTTTCTGATAAGTATGATAACCATAACATTGTTTTAAGATCACATGATCAGCTGTACCTGCAATTAAACAACCCCCGGGGAATGCATGATCTCTAAAAGCTTGCTGGAATAAATAATTAATGTTTTCTTTTGAATCATACCGATAATTTTTTGTTGCAAAAACTGACGTTGTTATTAAACAGCTTATTATCATTATTAATTTTATTTTCAATTTTATATTCCTAAAAAAAAAGCCCCTCAGTTGAGGGGCTTTATCACGGCCTAAAAGGCAAGGAAGCAGATTACATCATGCCGCCCATACCTCCCATTCCGCCCATACCACCCATGCCACCACCAGAACCAGCACCTTCATCACCGCCCTTCTTTGGAAGGTCAGCAATCATCGCTTCAGTGGTCAACATTAAACCTGCAATCGACGCTGCGTTTTGTAGTGCAGATCGAGTTACCTTGGTTGGATCCAAAATACCCATTTCGATCATATCACCAAATTCGCCCGTTGAAGCATTGTAACCATAGTTATCTTTGCCTGCTACGACTTTAGCCAGCACTACTGAAGGTTCATCACCCGAGTTGGCAACGATCTGACGTAAAGGAGCTTCAAGCGCCCGACGTAAAATATCGATACCACGCGTTTGATCTTCATTCGCGCCTTTGAGGTCTACCAATGCACGACGAGCACGTACCAGAGCAACACCACCACCAGCAACAATACCTTCAAGAGCTGCAGCACGAGTTGCATGCAATGCATCTTCCACGCGCGCTTTTTTCTCTTTCATCTCGATTTCTGTAGCAGCACCGATCTTAATTACTGCAACACCGCCTGACAATTTAGCCAAACGTTCTTGCAATTTTTCGCGATCATAATCAGAAGTGCTTGATTCAATTTCTTTTCGAATTTGATCAACACGTGATTTAATGTCTTTTGAATCACCTGAACCATCAATAATCGTTGAATGTTCTTTGGTGACAGTAACGCGTTTTGCACGTCCAAGATCTTGCAATGTTGCACTTTCTAAACTCAAGCCAACTTCTTCAGCAATGACTTTAGCACCGGTCAAAATAGCAATATCTTGCAACATAGCTTTACGACGATCACCAAAACCAGGCGCTTTTACTGCACAGACTTTGACGATACCACGCATATTATTCACAACTAATGTTGCTAATGCTTCCCCTTCAACATCTTCAGCGATGATGAATAAAGGTTGGCCAGATTTAGCAACAGCTTCTAATATTGGCAACATGTCACGAATATTAGTAATTTTCTTGTCGTACAATAATACGAAAGGATTATCTAACTCACAGTGCATGTTTTCTTGTTTGTTGATAAAGTACGGTGATAGATATCCACGATCGAATTGCATACCTTCAACCACTTCAACACTGCTTTCAAAACCTTTACCGTCTTCAACAGTAATAACACCTTCTCTGCCCACTTTATCCATCGCGTGAGCAATTTGATCACCAATCGATTCATCAGAATTTGCAGAAATTGCACCGACTTGTTTGATTGCTTTATTGTCTTTGATTGGTTTAGACATCGCGATGAGTTCTTTAACCACTGCAGCAACACCTGTGTCGATACCGCGTTTGAGATCCATCGGATTACGACCAGCAACAACATCTTTAATTCCTTCAACCAGAATGCTTTGAGCTAATACAGCTGCTGTGGTTGTACCATCACCAGCATCATCCGCTGTCTTAGAAGAAACATCGGCAACCATTTTAGCACCGAGATTCTGACAAATATCTTCGAGCTCAATACTCTTAATTACTTCAACGCCATCTTTGGTGATTTTTGGAGCACCATAAGCTTGTTGAATCACAACATTGCGGCCTTTAGGACCCAACGTGGTTTTCGCTGTATTCACAGCAAGATTTACGCCTTCTACTAAAAGTCGGCGTGCTTCATCACTAAATTGAATTTGCTTAGCCATTAATTAATCCTCTTAATTGATTCCAATTGATTACGCTTCGACTACACCGAGTAGATCGTCTTCGCGCATAACAAGTAATTCTGTTCCGCTGATTTTGACTTCAGTACCTGAGTACTTACCAAACAGCACTTTATCGCCCACTTTGACATCAGGCGCCAAAATTTTACCATCTACGACTTTACCTTTACCTACAGCTACAACTTCACCTTGAACAGGTTTTTCAGTCGCTGAATCGGGAATCACGATACCACCACCAGTAGTACGCTCTTCCTCCATTCTCTTAATCACGATTCGATCGTGTAAGGGACGAATTTTTACGCTCATACGTTCTCACTCCATACTTAAAAATAACAATTAGCCGGCTAAAACCGCCTGAAATGTGTTTTAGCAGCCCACATTAGCACTCACATGCTTAGAGTGCCAGTATTAACAAGATGGGGGTTGAAGTCAAGAATTCAAGTGCGGAATAGAATGGTATTGCGCTCCCGCATAAACGGGAGCGCTTTTACACTATTGTAATGATTTAATACTACCAGTGTCGATGATGGTGACGCCAATGATCACGATGATATCTGTGATGATGTCGCCAATTGTCATTATGGTGTCGATGATGATGTCTAAAATGCTTAACATGCATGTTAGGATGCACAACAATCACTCGATGCACGCCAGGATGACCATGTTTAATAGTCACAGTTTTCACCACTTCGGCATTCACACTTGTAGCGCCTACCAGAGCGGCGAGCGCAGTTCCTAATACAAGACTTTTGATTGAAATTTTCATGATACTAACCTCCTCGTAATATACTAGTCGCACTCTAATTATAGCAGGTTTTTAAACCACCAACTCCAATATATAGGGAATACACTTGTGTAATTATTAAAATATAATCAAATTATACGACTATAACGATATTTATTTGCACTCTTATTGACTACTTCAACATAGCGTGCCCGACCCTTTCGCGTTATGATAACTCTAGCTTTTTAACTTTATGGGAAACCGACCACATGATCACATTCAAACGTCTGTTTTTTGCCCTATTATTCATCATACTCACACAAACTGTATTCGCTGAAGATTCGCCAAAACCTATTTCAGGCGACAAGGCATTCGAATTTTCAATCAAAGCAACGAATAACGAAACTATTGTGGCTGAATGGAACATTGCACCTAATCATTATCTATATCGCGATCGAATTTACTTTAGTTTAAAAGATCATACTCAAGGCGTGCTCGGTAATTCGATTCTTCCAGCGGGTACCATTAAAGAAGACGAATACATGGGTAAAACGACTGTGTATCAAAACCATGTCAGCATATCAATTCCGATCATGACTCACACTAAAGATCCTGTGCAATTATTAGTCAGTTATCAAGGTTGCTCATCAGGGGGTTATTGTTATCCCCCGATCACAAAATTAGCTGAACTGGATTTGCAAAGCCATTTTGGCCATGCATTGAAAGGCACCACTGTCGAAAATACTTCACCTGAAGAACCCGTCGCGCCCTATTCAGATCAAGATGAAATTCAGGATCTGCTTGCATCACACGCCGTTATTACTATTCTTCTCAGCTTTTTGGGAATCGGTGTGCTACTTGCATTTACGCCGTGTGTTTTACCCATGGTCCCTATTATTACTACGATCATTGTCGGTCAAAAAAATATTCATACGTGGAAAGGTTTTCGATTATCTTTAGTTTATGTTTTAAGTATGTCTTTAACCTATGCGGTCGCAGGTCTACTCGTTGGTGCTGTTGGTAGCAGTATTCAAGTCATTTTTCAACAGCCTTGGATTATTGTACTTTCTGCCATTATTTTTGTTATTTTAGCCTTATCTTTTTTCGGTTTCTATGACATCAAACTGCCAGAAAAATTTGAAAGTACTTTAACGAAAATCAGTAATCATCAAAAAAGTGGAAGTTATATTGGTGTGGCAGTAATGGGTTGTTTAGCTACGCTGATTTTATCTCCGTGTGTGACACCGGCACTCGTCGGCGCGCTGGGTTATATTGGTGATACCGGTGATGCATGGCTCGGAAGTGTTGCACTATTTTCTCTTGGATTTGGAATGGGATTACCACTCATCGTCATTGGTACTGCTGGCGGAAAAATTTTACCAAAAGCCGGACATTGGATGGAATCCATAAAGTCCTTTTTTGGTGTTTTAATGTTAGCCATGGCCATTTATATGTTGAGCAGGATTCTACCACCAACCATTACATTATTACTCTGGGGTGCTTTACTCGTCATTGTTTCGATGTATTTAGGAACATTTACTCCTGTGAGTGAAAATAAATGGGCGCGATTACGAAAAGGCGTCGGAATTTTAATGCTTGTTTATGGATTAATGATGCTAGTAGGCGCTGGTTTTGGAAATGACGATCCTATACGTCCTCTTTCAAATTTAGGTCATCCGAATATTACTTTGGGCACAACATCAAATAAAGTTGAAACCGTAAAAAATCTCACTGATGTTCGACGTGAATTAGCAAAAAGCCGCGCAAAAGGAAAATTTTTATTGCTCGATTTTTATGCTGATTGGTGCACCTCTTGCTCTTCCATGGAAAAACACACTTTTCAAGATCCTGATGTTGAAAAACTATTGCGCGAATTTACATTTGTTCGCGCTGATGTCACTCATAATGATGCGACCGATAAAGCTTTGGAAACGTATTTTAATGTCATTGCACCACCCACTATTTTATTTTTCGGACCCGAATGTCGTGAACTCAAACAATATCGTGTCGTGGGTGAAATGAATGCGCAAAAATTCAAAGCATTGCTTGAAATGATTCTAGCCGATGAAGAATTGAACAAAAAGCAAGCCCAACAAAAAGACAAAGACGACGACGGGAAAATTTGCATTTAATGAGATTATTAATGACATACCTGCAAAGAGGTTTCCTCACTGTCCTTTAGATTTGTGAGGAAAAGACTGTCCATATAGAAATATACCTATTCAACACCTTCCTTGAAATCAATATGCTGGCAAAATGCATCATATTCGGCTAAATTGAAGAGATCATCTTCGAACTGGACAAAACGGGCAAGATAGTGCAGAATCGGCGTCTTGCCTCAAAAAGGCTTTATTGTATACGATTGAAAGGGGTTGAAACAGTGGATATTCGTAAAATTCGCAAGTTGATTGAACTAATCAACGAAACCGGGGTCGCCGAGATCGAAGTGCACGAAGATAAAGAATCTGTGCGCATCAGCCGGTACTCCCACGCACCCGCACAAGTTACTCCAGTGCATTATGCTCAACAGCCTGAGTCTCACCCATCACACGCTAATACCCAATCTCCTCAAGCCGCTAGTGCTCCCAAAGAAAGCACTCCAATCAAAGGTTACACTGTCAAATCGCCTATGGTCGGTACAGTGTATTTAGCACCGACACCCGGTGAGAAGCCCTTTGTGGAAGTGGGTCAACGCGTTGAAGTGGGTGACGTATTATGCTTAATCGAAGCGATGAAAATGTACAATCAAATTGAATCAGATAAAGCAGGTGTCATCAGCGCACGATTAATCGACAACGAATCGCCTGTTGAATTTGATCAACCATTGTTTATCATTGAGTAATCATCCATGGTGAAAAAAGTCTTAATCGCTAATCGCGGTGAAATTGCATTACGTATTTTACGCGCTTGCAAAGAACTCAACATTAAAACTGTTGCAATTTATTCCACCGCAGATGTTGATCTTAAACATGTTCGCCTTGCTGACGCAGCAATCTGCATAGGCCCACCAAACGTCGCAAAAAGTTATCTTAATGTTCCTGCGATCATCAGCGCAGCAGAAATTTCTGAAGTCGATGCTATTCATCCGGGATACGGATTTTTATCTGAAAATGCAGACTTTGCCGAACAAGTTGAAAATAGCGGATTTATTTTTATTGGACCACGACCTGAAACTATTCGAACAATGGGAGATAAAGTTTCAGCAATTGAAGAAATGATAAAAGCAAATGTTCCAACAGTACCTGGATCTAATGGAAAATTAGGTCTTAACAATGAAACGAATTTACAAATCGCAAAAGACATTGGCTATCCTGTTATTATTAAAGCATCGGGTGGTGGCGGTGGTCGAGGCATGCGCATCGTTCGCGATGAAAATGAACTGATTTCACTGATCGCAATGACTCGCACTGAAGCTGAAGCAGCTTTCGGAAATCCCGATGTGTATATGGAAAAATTCCTTGAACATCCACGACACATAGAAATTCAAGTGTTGGGTGATGGACAAGGCAATGCGATTCATTTAGGCGAACGAGATTGCTCAGTACAAAGACGACACCAAAAAGTTATAGAAGAAGCGCCCGCTCCTGGCATTACAGAAGAAGAAAGACAACGTGTTGGTATGCGCTGCGTAAAAGCATGTAAAGAAATGAAATATCGCGGAGCAGGAACTTTTGAATTTCTTTATGAAAATGGCGAATTTTATTTCATCGAAATGAATACTCGCGTGCAAGTCGAACATCCTGTTACAGAAATGGTCACTGGAATTGATATTGTAAAAGAACAATTATTAATTGCGAGCGGCAAAAAATTGCGTTACAAACAAGAAGACATTTCCATCAAAGGCCATGCTATTGAATGTCGAATTAACGCCGAAGATCCTCGATCATTTTTACCCTCTCCTGGAAAAATTAATTTATTCCACGCACCTGGCGGCCCTGGAATTCGCGTAGATAGTCATATTTATAGCGGATATTCTGTTCCTCCTTATTACGATTCAATGATTGGAAAAATTATTAGCCACGGCGAAAATAGAGAAAATGCCATTGCAAAAATGAAAAATGCATTATTCGAATTGATTGTAGATGGAATTAAAACAAATATTGAATTACATCAAGATATACTCTCAGATCCAAAATTTCAAACTGGGTGTCAAAATATTCATTTTCTTGAAAAGAAATTAGCCTCTGAAAAACAATAAGAGAAATTAGATGCCTTTTTTACAAATGACGCTGGCTACTAATCGAGAACAAGCTGAATTATTAAGTAATACGCTCGATAACTTGGGTGCTCTCGCAATTACATTACAAGATGCACAAGATCAACCCATTTACGCACCTGGAGTCGGTGAAACTCCACTTTGGGATCAAATTAAACTGACCGCGTTATTCGACGAATATGCCAATCTTCCTGAAGTTATCTCTGTACTACAAAATCAATTTGGGAATGAAATCGCTAGAAACTCCACCGTAGAATTAATTGTGGATCAAGCGTGGGAACATACTTGGAAAAATGATTTTAAGCCTCAATGCTATGTAAATAAATTGTGGATTTATCCAAGCTGGCAAATACCAGCAGAACGTCCTGCACACAGTTTGATTCTCGACCCTGGAATGGCATTCGGCACCGGAAAACATCCTACAACTCAATTATGTTTATCGTGGCTCGCAAAAAATATCTCACAACAAGATCTCGTTATCGATTACGGTTGTGGATCTGGAATTTTAGCTATTGCAGCTATTAAACTTGGCGCGAAAAAAGCATTTGCTGTAGATAACGATCCTCAAGCGCTTATTGCAACACGAGAAAATGCAGAGTTGAACGAAATATCATCTGAAAAACTTCAAACATTTTTACCCGAGGAATTGCTGCCTGTACAAGCAGATGTTTTGATCGCCAATATTTTAGCTTTACCCCTCATCGAATTATCAACTCATTTTTCACAGCTTCTAAAACCGGATGGAAAAATCGTAATATCTGGCATTCTTGCCAACCAAGTTGACGCCATTAAAACAGCCTATTCCACATGGGCCACTTTTGACACCCCCGAGCACCAGCAAGAGTGGGCGTGCCTTTGCGGCAGGAGTCAGATTTGACACACAGTAAAGGGGGTCAGATTTTTATTTGGTGTATACTCAAGATTAGCATACTCAAAATGCATCGCGCCCCCTCCTAAGAACGCCGATTAGAATAAACGCAGTGCCAATGACCGTTTTCAACCGTAAGATAAGAAACTGCACCCGTCTTTAGTTTGATATTATGCTCAGGCGCAAATCGCGCAACTCCATTACTTGTAACAACTAAGATAGTCTGATTAGGAAATTTTTTTTCTTTTTCATTCGCGAATTCTCGCCATGCTTCAGTTATTTTTTCTGGATTAACATTCCAACCCGATGGAACGATATTATTTTTCTCCCACTGCCCTAACGCAGATTCTCCAAGGCGCGCAACCACTTCAGTTTCAGGCTTTCCTTCATCAGGACCGTAATCAATCTCATCAAAAATATTTATTGCTTCAATCGGTATCTGTAACTGCATTGATGATAATAATATTTCTGCTGTTAAAATTGTGCGCTTTAAGGTACTGGTATATACAGCGTGAATATCGGGATGATACTCGCGTAAATATTCACCTAATTTTTGAGCCTGATCTTTTCCACTGTTTGATAAAGGAATATCAGTGCCTCGCCCAACACGGAGTACGGTATCACCAGGATCAAATGTATTTCCATGTCGAGCAATCAATATATTAATCATTTAACTGCTTCCTGTTGCAACAATAACAGCTCTGCTTTTTTAGCATCTTCTAGTGTATCAACACCGGACATACTGGGAAATTGTCCGTAATCAACTTTAACCGCTTTAATTTTTAAACCATTTTCTAAAAAACGAAGCTGCTCCAATCCCTCTAAGGCCTCATAATTTCCTTCAGGCAAACTAACGAATTTTTGAAGAGCAGAAAAACGATAACCATATAATCCAATGTGTCTAAAAACGGGGGATAATTTTTGTGACTGCCTTAATTTTTCTTCTTGGCGTAGAGCGGGAATAATTTTTTTAGAAAACCACAACGCATTATTACTGTTGTCAACAATCGCGGTTGTTCCACTGAAAGGTCGCAGTAATTTACTCTGTCTTAAATCATCTAATGCTTCC
This sequence comes from Gammaproteobacteria bacterium, assembly GCA_019748175.1. Lineage (NCBI taxonomy): Bacteria > Pseudomonadati > Pseudomonadota > Gammaproteobacteria > Gammaproteobacteria bacterium. The sequence goes on along the minus strand of JAIEPX010000008.1, from coordinate 246,440 downwards.
CATGATAACTGAGCAACTGGAGTCGCAACATCACACTCAGGATTATTAATTAATGAATTTATAATTGCCGTTACAAAATGCGGCGGGGTCAGCGGGGCATCACCTTGCAAATTCACCACGATTTCTGGCAATGTGTCCAGCTGTGAACATGCAGCAAGAGCACGGTCAGACCCTGTCTTACAGTCTTCGGGAGTCATTACTACTTCAGCACCCAATTCTAAAGCATGCGCATGAATTCTATCATCGTCTGTAGCCACAAAAATTTTGACATCACTTAAATTTTGACAAGCAGCACACGCTACTTCATAGACTCGCTGAAGCAAGGTCTTACTTGCTATCATTGTTAGTGGCTTCCCCGGAAACCGCGTAGATCCGTATCGGGCTGGGATTATGATAACTGATCGAGCCATTACTACTCCTTTTTTATTGAAATCGTGAGTCATTCTATCAAGTTATTTTCGCTTTCACAAAGATAGGACATGTATCTAAAACCTATAACGTTAATTAAATAGATATAGAATTCAAATTTTGAATCTCAGCGCCAACCTTTAATATAAAACGATTCGCTTGTCAACCAAAAGAAGCTCGCTCTACTTGACGCGCTGTATTTAATGTAGTAGAAGGTTAATACTTTTTTAATCATAGGCGGGATGACATATGCGATTAAGAAACGAATTCCGAAAGTTATCGTATTTTGAGAAGAGTGCTTATACTAATCCACACTTAGGGCTTAGAAGTGAATCTTTTTTAAATCGCTCTCATTTCTTTTCTACATGGAAGCCTTCAAATATTTCTACTAGTACTGTGCTCGATATTACTAAACCATTTACAATTGACGGAGTTAATTATTTTCAAGCGATTTCAGATTTTTCACCTGTTGGAACCGTTATTGATATAGCGCTAAGGAAACAGAATTCTGCGGCATTTGTCGCTGCCTTTAACAGCTCATATACTGAAATCTATATACCTCCTGGCAGATATGTATTTGATACATATGCTTATATGGCATACAATAGTGCAAATGGACTAACTAAACGAATCTATGGTCAGCTAGATACAAAGTTTTCAAAAGATCCGAATTTTAACACGATTCTTGATACAACTTTTTTTAACCCTGTTTTTAATGGAACAAATCGTTCAAATTTCTTAGAATTTTATGGCGCAGCTCGTGAAATTGAAACGACTAACAGTAGTATTGAAAGTGGAAACGATACCACATATAGGTTCTTTATACCAAACACCTCTAATTTAAAACCAGGTGATTTATTATTAATATCTGATCCCAACAATTTTAGCTATGGCATAAGAGAATATTATAAAAAAGGTGAAATACTACAAATAAAAACCATAGACTCATTAACTGAAAGAGTAACTTTTGATTGTATAGACAATTATCGTAACGGATGTAAACTATATAAATTAGACACAGTTAGTGTTAACATTGAAAATATCCATATCACTGCAAAAAAAAATAATAATGATCCAATCGACCCTAGAGCAACTACATCTATTGCACTCAGTTTTGGTAGAGATAGTAACATTACTAATGTAATTATTGATGAATCGTCTTACTATATCGGATTAGATTTTCATAACTGTTATAAATGTAACGTATTATCAGGAAGTTTTAATGTCAACAAAGTTAATACACATATATATACACCTCCCAAAACGGATAATAATCCAACTCCAGTACCAATAACAGTACTACACAACGCATATGGAGTCTCTTTCACTCATTGTCAAAGTATATCTGTAAAAGATATCAAAGCTGAATCTCATTGGCATGCTATAGCAACGGGGGGCGGGGCAGCAAATGAAGTCATAGTAAATCGTTTTATAGATATTCAAGATAGCACTTTTACTAGAAAAATAATTCCACAATTTCCGGAAGCTGGTGCTGCTGCAAATTTTCACGGAAATACAGAATTATCAGGGTTTACGGGATGTACACTGGTCAACAGCGGATTTAACATCGGTGGACATAAAAATTATTATATAAAAAATAATGTTTTTCCAAATTCTAGAGATCCGAATGTATTACAAGCTCATGATATTGGTTTTCAATTTGATGAAAATTTAAGCCTATCATTTACATTGATCGGAAATTCAGTCAAAATCACTGGATTTAGACGACAAAAAATTAGTGCCAATGAAAATATTTTCGCCGAATTTTTGTTTCTTGGTAAAATTGAACGCAGCGATAGTCGATGGCCTCTTCCAGATGATTGCAAATTAGTAGTTAAAAATAATACATTTGAGTTAGATTGCTCTAATGATAATCTTCCTGCTGGAAATTATTCTAATTCACGTGCGATCTTTATAGGAACTATCTCAATGCCTATAAACTATCAATCCATTTTCCCACGCATGAAAGTTGAAATAGCAGGCAATACATTCAATATTATTAAAAAGCCAGATAATGTATCGATGAGTATTGATATTTGTGGTGAAAATGGAACGATGAATGCAAAAGAAAATGAAAGAAGACAAAAAGCCAACGACCCAAAAGATCCACCTCTTTATTGGAGTACAATTAAGAATATTAGAATATCCAATAACAAATTTACGTTTATTTCACAAGCTGTAAATGGTATGCCCCTGTTAAATCCTGTAGATTCCGAATCTGACGAAGTAATTATAGAAAATAATGATTTATCCACTAAAGGATCTGAAGGCGTCAAGCAACTTGTCAAAGTAAGCCAAGCAAAATCTGTGACAATGAAATACAACACATTGGTGGGAGTACCAAATCAGCCCAATCGTTCATTCCAAGATTTTACGGATATTGATCCCCCATTATCTGATTATCACACGAATACTTACAATGGGCATACCTAACTTGATATTTATCACATGGCTGAGCTCAAATAATTGGGCTGATTTTAAGATTGTAGCCATCAGCATGGGAAAATCACTTATTCGACTAGATCACAAGCCCCATTCGGCTTTGCCGACTTAGTTCAAGGATCCCATATTAACTAGATTCAATAGGGCTTTTAAGCCCATTGTCAAGAACCCAACGTTAAGAACGTTAGGATATCAAACGTTGATAACGTTGGACTTGCCAACGTCATCAACGTTGACTATAATCAACTCTACTATTGTACTGCAATTATAAAGATGAGACTCAACATGCTAAGTAATGATGTTATCAATGAACTACTGCTTAACGGGAATATCGATCATCCTTCGTTATTTCCTCATCTTACTCGCTTAAAGCAAAGTCCTTTTATCTTTGAAAGCGAATTTGGATTAAACGAACTTCCGACGGAACCCGGGATAATTCTGATCCGAGGTGCTCGTCAATATGGTAAAAGTACTTGGCTTGAAAAAGAACTTAAAAAATCTGTTGAAACTTTTGGCCCAGGATCAACATTTTATCTAAATGGTGAACACATTTTAGAAGCCACTGTTCTCGAAGAAAAAATTAACACCCTAATTCAAGTTTTTAATAGTAAGGCCAAAGCGCATCGGATATTCATTGATGAAATTACGGCTATAGATAATTGGGAATTAATACTAAAAAAAATGGTAGATGATGGCAGATTGCGGAATACCTTAGTCGTTACAACGGGATCAAAAGCAACAGATCTTCATCGAGGATCAGAAAGATTGCCTGGTAGAAAGGGAAAATTAAACCGCACTAGTTATTTATTTACACCTGTTTCTTATCGAGAATTTAAACGTGTTTGTGGAGAAGGTCTCGGGGAAAAATGCTTTATTAGTTATTTATTATCTGGTGGTTCACCAATAGCTTGCTCTGAATTAGCAGAACGAGGAAGAATCCCTGAGTATGTTATTGAGCTAGTTAGAGACTGGGTTGATGGAGAAATCACACATACGGGACGTTCCAGAAGTTCATTGCTGAATATCATGAATGTGCTTCATCGATTATCTCCTAGCCCCATTGGTCAATCTAAATTAGCACGTGAAGCTGGTCTTGCCAACAACACGGTCGCTCAAGGATACACCGAAGTGCTTCATGATTTAGGCTGTGTCCTACCAGCCTATCCTTGGGATCCGCATAGAAAAATTCTCATTAAACGCAAGGAATGCAAATATCATTTCACAAATGTTTTGGTTGCTTTGGTTTATCATTCTAATAGCATTCGCAGTGTAAACGATTTCCTTTTGTTACCAGAAAAAAATCAAGGTGTATGGTATGAATGGTTAGTTGCACAAGAACTATTAAGAAGAAATTCTATACTAGGGAAAGATATATTAGCGCCTCTTGCTTTCTGGAAAAATAAAGAGCATGAGATTGATTTTGTTGAAACACACGCGAAAACCAAGTATTTTGAAGTCAAACGAGGGTCGACTAATCCTATGGAATTTATCTGGTTTACTAAACAATTCCCACATAATCATTTGTCAGTGATTGCTAACAATCACTTTGACACTGAGCGTATTAAAGGTTATACATTTGAAGAATTTTTATTGGAGGAAACCATCAATGAATCTTAAATCTTTTATTATAGCTAGTATCATAATGGGGGTGAGTATGGCAGCAATCGGTGAACAATCTTCTCCACAAAAAGCCACATTGGGAACTTGGGGTATAGACCTCAGCGGCATGGATACTTCCGTAAAACCAGGCGATGATTTTTTTCTCTACATGAATGGCTCTTGGCTTAAAAATGCAAAAATTCCTGCAGATCGATCTAGCACAGGTTCATTTCAAAATTTGCAAATCTTAAGCGAAAACCGCATGAAAGATATTGTGACAGATCTTCAATCGAAGCCTTATGAAAAATTATCTCCTGAAGAGAAAAAGATTATTGATTTCTACGAAGCTTTTATTGATACCAACACTATCGAGAAAAATGGATTAGAACCTGCAAAAAAAGATTTGCAATGGATTGCTTCTTTAAAAAATCACACTGAAATTGCTGCTGCAATGGGTAATCCAGGACGAAGTACTGACAGTTTATTTTCAAGCCACATCGCTGCTGACGCAAAAGATCCTAATAAATACAGTTTTTATATTGGCCAGTCTGGCCTTGGGCTTCCTGAGCGAGATTATTATCTTCGCCCTGGTCCTCAGCTAGAATCTACACGACAAGCCTATAAAGAACATCTCAGCACCATGCTCTCATTATCGGGTGCAAAAGATTCTGATGCTCGCGCTGCAGCCGTGTTTGATTTAGAAACAAAAATTGCTCAAGCATCATGGCCTGCTGCAGAACGTCGCGAAGCCGAGAAAGTCTACAATCCAATGTCCATCTCTAAACTTCAAAAGTTTGCCCCTGAGTTTCCTTGGAAAGATTTTTTCAAAGCACTAGGATTGAATACAAAATCACCGTCTGGAGAGCGCATTGTCATCGTCGCAGAAAATACGGCTTTCCCTGCATTGGCAAAAATTTTTGCAGAAACACCGGTATCAGTTTGGCGTGATTGGCACACGATTCATTATTTACAAAATATAAGTGCGTATCTACCTAAAAATGTTGATGATGCTTTTTTTGATTTTTACGGAAAAGTCATTGGTGGACGCGAACAACAACTCGAACGATCTACTCGAGGCGTGATTCAATTAGACAGTCGCCTAAGTCATCCGTTTGGAAAATTATATGTTGCTCGTTATTTTCCTCCTCAATCGAAGGCTAAAATGCAAAATCTCATCGATAATTTGATAAAAGCTTACGATGCTGATATTCGACAATTACCCTGGATGACAGAAAAAACGCGTAAAAAAGCGCTCGATAAATTACATGCTTTTAAAGCTCATATTGGGTATCCCGATAAATGGCGAGATTTTTCACAACTCACCATTGATAAAAATGACCTCATCGGAAATATTCAACGCAGTGATATTTTCGAATGGAGTTATCGCTTAAATCGCATCGATAAACCGACGGACCGAAATGAATGGGAAATGACACCTACGATAATTAATGCGTATTACACTGAAACATTTAACTCTATCTTTTTCCCTGCTGGCATTCTTCAACCGCCCTTTTTTGATCCGCTTGCAGACGATGCTGTCAACTACGGCGGAATCGGAGCAGTGATCGGCCACGAAATTAGTCATGGTTTCGACGATCAAGGATCAAAATACGATGGTCAAGGTCGCTTAAAAAGCTGGTGGACAGACGAAGACCTAAAAGCTTTTGAGAAACGCACCTCAAAGCTGGTTGCACAATTTAATGAATTTGAACCTCTCCCCGATATGCACGTGAACGGACAATTAACGTTAGGAGAAAATATTGGTGATCTTTCCGGAGTTGCAATTGCGCTCAAGGCGTATCACCTTTCACAAAAAAACAAACCAGAAATCAAGCTCGATGGTTTTACCGGTGACCAACGTTTCTTCTTATCATTTGCACAAGTCTGGCAAAGCAAATACCGAGACAGCGAACTGCGTAAATTAGTGTTATCCAATCCACACAGCCCACCCAATTTTCGTGTCATTGGTCCGCTTAGAAATATTGATGAATGGTATACGGCATTTAACGTGAAGCCAGGTGATAAAAATTATTTAGATCCTGATCAACGAGTCAAATTATGGTAGGTAATTAGGTTTAAGTTTAAGATTGCTACAGTCTTAAACTTAACACCTTTCACGAAAATATTTTTTGTTTGCATAAAATGATTCATCTTCATTATCAGACCACCAGCCTGGAATACCTAAAATTGGAAGAGGATTTAAATTGCCAGTGCTCAGTTGATCAGCTTTACTTTGAAAATACACTGACAGAAAATCATCAAGATTGTTGATATTTTGATCTTCTATCAAAAGAGCTTGAGCAATAATTCCAATATACGGATTAATTGCTTTCTCATATAAACCATGCCCAAAAATAATCACTCTCATTTGTGTTTTGACTTCTTCTCGACGTTCCCAAAATAATTCATGCCAACGATGATTTTTGAGAAGCTGCAATAAAACAGGATTGTGTGAAATCACTATTGCACCGTTCTCATCGAATAAGGTCAGCATATTTTCTGCAGGCAAACGCAGTTTATTCGGATAACGTTGTTTTAGAAATTTATACTGAAGCTGATTAATCACTTTTTTGGCGCAAGGAAATTGCTGCCAAACTAATGCATTAAAAAAATCATGCCAGCTGTTTTCCCTAGTTTGCACTTCGCCTCGCAAATAGATACGGGGTTCATAGCCATCATCAAACTCAGATGATCTTGTATCCTGCGCTACAAAACGGATGCCCTCAATCAGCAGATTCGCATTTAACTCGTTGGGCATTGGCAAATGATCAAAACCCTCAAATCGCTCTAAGACGGGCCATAGCGGCTCAAAGATCACTGATTGCTTCACAGGACTAATAATCGACATCATAAGCTCCAAACATTGGCTTTTACAGGCCTAGCGCGTCAAAAGAGTTAGGAAATATATTGATAATATACTAAAAAGCTGGCAATATTGACAGATTATTTTAATTCATAACCATATTAGGCATGACATGTATAAAAGCGGCGAAATAACCTCCGCAGTTACTGACTCAACTGCTACTGGCCAAACTGATGCGAATCAACCATCAGCCGCAGCACCGACTGAAGAAGATTCGCTTTTTTTAGGTTTTTTACCTGCAGAATCGTTTTTACACATATGCAGGTTTCTAGACCTGAACGCTCTTATACCTTTGCTTAGAGTTGAGAAAAAAATAAGAGTCCATTTGCAAGAACACATCATCAAAAAAGATTTCTGGAGAGAAAAGCTCCTGGCCGATTTCCAGATTCCTCTCGAGATTTCCGACACTTTTTTATTTCCGCATCTTGTGCACGAACGTCTTACCATGCTGGCTAATCACCTTGACGACGAAATATCGGAATTATTCAGTAAAATTCGCTTTGCTTTCTCAGCACCCGGATTCGATCCGTTTTCAATGCCGTGGCTATTTTTTCCCTTCAGGGCAAACTCTCACGCTCGTTTTATTGATCAACTCAAAGAAGATGGAAAAGTCTTTCAGGCTTATTACTTAGATATGGCATGTAAAGCCGGTAATTTTCACTTTGTTCAGTTTATGGTTCAGAAATATAGCTGCAAACTCTATTCTAAGCATCTCAAAAATGCCTGTATATCTGGAAATTTAGCTTTAGTGGCATTTTGCGCTGAAAAACACAAAATCGAGCCATCAGAGAAGTCACTGAGCAAGGCAGCAGGTTCAGGTAATGTATCGCTTGTAAAATATCTCATAAGAGGATTCAAGTTACAACCCGATGATCACACATTAGAATGCGCTATTTTATCTGGCAACCATGAGACCGTCGAATATTTAGATATTAATTATAAACTCAATTACAGCGCTCAAGCCTTGAGCTTTGCTATAAAGCGCGGAGAAACCGAATTAATTACGAGATTACCTGGTCAATTGACCACTGAGGATATAGAGTATTATCTTTGCGAAAATACGATTAGTTTAAAATTAATTCAGTATCTGATTGAAAAGAAAAATTTCATACCCACTGAAGAAACCTTGCATTTAGCCTTAATAAGTACACGTGGCGATCTAATTGAATTTTTAATTAACACTCTTAGCAGGCAGAACACCGACTTTAAACCTGATTTTAGTCTCTGCGCTCTTTCAGGTGATATTACCTTTGTGAATAAGATTATTAAAGAAAAAAATCAAGTTCCAGACTTACAATGGCTTCTCGCTGCAATTCTCTCTGGAAATGTTTTACTGGTAAAATATCTCATCGAAACCCATTCCCTTGACCCCCAAAAAATTAACCTCGGGCAATTACCAAAACCATATAACATGATGCTTCGTTATGTCTTTTGTCACGTCCCCATGGCAAAATATTTAATCGAAGAGCATGGATGTATTCCAATCCAAGATAGAATTTTAGACTATATACAAGGAAAAAATCTACCTCTCGCACGCTACTTAATCACTGAATGTGGATTACACATAAAGGGTGATTTACAGTTTCAGAGAAACCCCGATCATCCCCTCGCTAACATCTTTCAAGATGGCCGAGTATTTGAAGACTTAATGGAAATGGTGGGAGAAGTTGTAAATGGCCTGCTCTATGCAACGCAATTTCAATATCATTATCAAAAACAACTTTCAGCCAATCCGCTATTATGCGCATTTAGAATGCAAGAAAGTTATCACTTTGAACAGCTTCATCCAGAGTATGATTTGAGCGCTTTAGGCAAAACCCTCATTTCAGCGATGAGCCTTTTCATCAGACAACGTTTGCAAAATTTCACTTATCTTGAAATCGCTCCTCCTTGCTCGCACAAAAAACAAAATGCTCAAGCAGTGTTGCTAACAGTTGCTGCTTTTTTAAAGCAAAAATTGGCACAAACAGGTAAACCTACTAAAAGTATTCTTATCCCATTTACCATTGACGAAGAAGATCGTGAATGGCACTTATTAGAACTTTCTTTTGATCAAGACGCAGCTACTTGCGAAAAATCACTAGCAGCAACAATCTACAGTACTAAGGACTATCTATACTGCAGGAAAGATGATCCCAATAGAGCATTCGTACATGAATCGATTTATTATCAAAATGAATACACCGCCTCATCCGAAGAACAGGTGCTAAACACGCACTTCTCCTCAATTTTAAATTCTGTTGAAGCAGCATTTTGGCAGTTAACAAATAAAACGTATTCTCAATCAGCCCAATCAAGATTACCAAACTCTTCGGTATTTTCAGTACTTATGACAATGCTCAGCCATCTCAAACTGATACTCCCAGACAAAATGTATGAAGACCAAAGATCTCGGCACCCATTAAATCGCCAGAAAGGCGGGACATTTTATTCTACTCTTGCAATGTCTCATTGGCAAACAGAGGTTCTGGGATTTCTTTTTGTTAATCTCAATAAAATCCCAGATTTAATACAGAAAGGCTTTGGAAAAACCGATGATATGTCGAATCTAGAACGCACGCTCTCCTCGGCATTTTATGAAGAAGACCGGACCGCGCCCAAACTTGTTTCTTATCTTCATCGTGAAGGCTCAAATCAAGTCAACAAAAAAAATAATGACTATTATCTTATCAAAGAAGCTTTCTTGGAAACTTTCGAATTTGATGGATACAATGCCGCTACCAAAGAGTTCACCCCTGGACTTCCTGAAGATCCCATTCGACGGTATGAATTTCCTACTGAAGCATTAACATTCTGGACAGCACTCGCTATATTTTTCGGCATTCCGAGTCGTCCTGAAAAAGCCTGCTTGGATGAAGGCGCTGTGTGGACCGGGCGACAATTCATCCGAAATTTTTTCGGAGGATGGAATCCAGCACAGTGGCACTTTGAAACTGGTGAAAACAATATCGAAGGAAAAGTATTATTAAATTTTATTTTGTTATTTGTCCCCGTCAAAATTGCGATCGCTGTTTTCAAATTAGTTTCCATCCCTTTCAAAATCACACTGAATTTCATTAAATTATTGACTGAATTCCTACCCGCACTTGCACTTAGAACTCTTTTACTATGGTCTGAAGATTTGTATAATCTTCGACTAAAAAAAATAAAATGTGCTCGTGGATTATTTTCTACCGCTTTAGCTTGTACCATTTATGGAGGTTTATCTTTTTTCAACTTCGTTCTATTTGTTATGGTAAGTTTATTACATCCAACCCTAAGAACTGCCACATCCCCCGAAAAAAGTGCACGAATGGTTTGGGAAAAAGTAAAAACTGGACCAGGTGATCCAATAGATAAATGTATTGAGATTACAGCGCTTTTCTGCTACACCTATTTAGGCACAGTCATTTTCTGGACATGTACAGTTGCTGTCATTTGGACTCTCGCGATACCTTTCATTGTTATACATTTTCCAACCTTAGTTGCTTTGTTCACAACCCTCACTCACGCACCTATAATTTCGTCTAGCATCTTATTCATTAAAAGCTCAATGATTTCTCTTTGGGCACTTGTTGGTGAAACCAACATAGGTGTACTCAATTTAGGATTAATTGCTGCCACTCCACTGACGATCATGATTGCATCACGACTTGCAGATGAATTCAGCAACGCTTGGGCACGATGGGTTCCAGCCAAACCGACTTCAAAATTTGAGTTTCCCGAAATTGCAAAAGAGGATAATGCTGCTTTGAAAAGGAGTTGCTATGAAAACAATCCTGCTGAAGATCCATCACTACAAACTTCAAAAGACGCATTAGTGATTTATACAGGCTTTGAAGACGCTGAGGAGAAAGCCAACGAAAGTGCCACTAATGTAGCTACACTAGCGCGTCGAGTAGATGAACACCCTCTTAATAGACGATCCTCTGCTATTACTCCTCATCTAGATACATTGCCAGCAATATCAACCACGGTAACACCCGACCTGTATAGTTAAAGCTCTGCGAGCTAAGATCTGAAGCTTTTATAGACAGCAACAGGCCCAGCATATCAAAAGAGTCAGGAAATATATTGATAATATACTAAAAAGTTGGTAATATTGGCAGATTATTTGAATTCTTAACCGTAATAGGCATGAAATGAATAGAAGTGGCGAAACAACCCTAAGTATTACAAATACTAGAGATCCAAAAGACCAGATGACAGAGGCCAGACTATCTGATGATCTTCTAGAGCCCAATCAAGTAACAAATGAAGACAACGCTATTTCCAGCCCTACTCTTACTAGTCAAACTGATGACGCCAATCCAACATCTGAGTCCACAAGCGAAGACTCTGAGGATAAATTTAAATTATTGTCTGCAGAACTGATCGCACATATAGGCAGCTTTCTAGACCTGACTGCACTAGTACAGTTCCAGCAAGTTGATACGATTATACAAGCTTGTTTGCAACAACATCTTTTCAAAGTCGATTTCTGGAGAGAAAAACTCCTAGAGAATTTCCATATTCCTCTTGAGATTTCCAACACTTTTGCCTTCCCACATCTAGTGCACAAACGTCTTACTAGTCTGGCTAATCAACCTGATTATGACGGATTAGATTTATTCAAAAAAATACGATATGCATTTTCCGCGCCGGGTTACGATCCGTTATCAATGCCATGGCTATTTTTTCCTTTCACCATAGATTCGCACAAACGTTTTATTAATCAGCTCAACGATGATGGAGAAATCTTTCAGTCGTATTATTTAGATATGGGATGTAGAGTCGGTAATTCGGCCTTTGTTCAGTTTATGGTTCGGAAATATGGCTTCAAACTCAACTCTGAGCGTCTCAAATATGCATGCATGTCTGGAGATTTAGACCTAGTAAGATTATTTACTGAAACACACAAGATCAAGCCCTCAAAGAGTGTACTGAATTCTGCTGTAATTTCAGGAAACGTTTCGCTTGTAGAATATCTTACAAAAAAATTCAAATTCAAACCCAGCGATCACACGTTAGATTGCTCTTTATTGTCTGGCAATTGTGAAACCGTGGAATATTTACGGGATAATTATCAGATCGATCACGGCGTTAACGCATTAAACTTTGCTATAACAGGTGGAAACACCCAATTACTGATGAGCTTACCTGATAATTTAACCACTGAGCATGTCAACTCAACTCTTTCCGAAAAGACGATCAGTATAAAATTAGTACAACATCTAGTGGAAAAGAAAAACTTTAAACCCACTCAAAAAACTCTAGACAAAGCTCTTGCAGGTGCTCATCACGATCTAGTCGAATTTTTAATCACAACTTCATTTAAAAACCTACCCAATTTTTTATTAGATTTTAGCTGCTCTTGTCTTTCAGGCAACATCGAGTTTGTAAAAAAGATTATTAAAGAGAAAAATCAAGTTCCAGACTTACATTGGCTTCTCCCTGCAATTTTCTCTGGAAATGTCCTACTTGTACAATATCTCATCGAAACGTATGCGCTCGATCCAAGAAATATTGACTTCTGGAGATTTAAAGAACCACACATTTGTATGGAGCCCTATCTGTTTTGTCATGTTCCCATGGCCAAATTTTTAATCGAAGAGCATGGATGTATTCCAAACCAACGTAGATTTGAAGACTATATTCGAGGAAATAACCTACCTCTTGCACGCTATTTAATCACCGAATGTGGCTTTAAATTCGAGGATGATTTACTAGGTGAGATGAATCCCGATAATTACATATGGCTGGACGGGGGCCCATTTGAACAGTTAATCGAAATAGGGCGAAACATTCGCTTAAAACAATTGCGCAACCCATTGCTAATTCAGTACCGCCATCAACAACAGCTTTCATCCAATCCACTATTCTGCGCATTTAAGCTAAAAGAAAGCTATCGCTTTGAACAACTTCAGCCTGACTGTGATTTAAGTGCTTCGGGAGAAACCTTCATATCAGCGATGAGCCTTTTCATCAGAGAACGTTTTCAAAATTACACATATCTTGAAATGGCTCCTCCTTGTTCACACAAAAAACAAAATACTCAAACGGTGTTGCAAAAAGTTGCTGAGTCTGTACAAAAAAAGTTTGCACAGACAGGTAAATCAACCAAAAAGATTCTGATTCCATTTACGATTGATAAAGATGATCGTGAATGGCACTTATTAGAGCTCTCTTTTGATCAAAATTCGGATACTCACGAAAAATCACTAGTCGCCACAATCTACAGTACGAAGGACTATTTATACTGCAGGAAAGATGATCCTAATAGATCATTGGCACATGAATGGACCTATGTTGATCAAGATCAATATACCCCATCATCTGAAGAACAAATTCTAGATCAACACTTCTCCTCAATTTTAACGTTTGTTCAAGTAGCTTTTGGTCCTTTAAAAAATAAAACGTACCGTCAATCTACTCAATCAAGTTTACCTAACTCTTCCGTATTTTCAGTACTAATGAAAATGCTTAGTCATCTCAGACTGATAAACTCATCCAAAATGTATGAAGGCGAAAAATCTTATCACCGATTAAATTACAAAAAGGGAGGCAGCTTTTTTTCTACTCTAGCGATGGCTCATTGGCGCACAGAGGTTCTCGGATTTCTTTTTGTTAATCTCAATAAAATACCAGATTTATTACAAAAAGGCTTTGGAAAAACGGATGATACTTCGAATTTAGAAAGCAGTCTCACGTCGGCTTTTTATGAAGAAGACAAGACTACACCCAAACTCGTTTCTTATACTAATCGTGAAGGATCAACTCAAGCCAACAAAAAAAATGTCGGTTATTTTCTCTTAAAAGAAGCCTTCTTGGAAACGTACGAATTTGATGGCTACGATGCCGCAACGAAGGAATTCACCCCTGCACTTCCTGAAGATCCAAATCGACGAGATGAATTCCCTACCGAAGCATTAACATTCTGGACAGCACTCGCGATATTTTTTGGCATTCCAAATCGCCCTGAAAAAGCCAGCTTGGATGAAGGGGCTGTGTGGACTGGGCGACAATATGTTCGAAATTTTTTCGGTGGCTGGAATCCAGCGAAGTGGGATCTTAAAACAAATGAAAATAATATAGAAGGAAAAGTTCTATTAAATTTTATTCTGCTATTTATCCTCGTGAAAATCGCTATCCCTGTTTTCAAGTTAGTCACCATTCCTTTCAAAACAACACTGAACATTATTAAATTATTTACAGAATTTCTTCCTACTCTCGCACGAAAGATTACTTTACAGTGGTCAAATGATCTCTATCTTCTTCGACAAAAAAAAATACGACATGCCCGGGGATTTATTGCTACAGCTTCAGCTTATGTGATTTACGGAAGCTTATCTTTTTTCAACTTCGTTCTTCTTATTACTATAAATTTATTGTTCCTATTTTTAAGAACTGGCCTATCCCCCGAAAAAAGTGCCCGAATGGCCTGGAAAACAGGAAAAGAAGAGACTTATGATCCAGTTGGTAAATATATTCTAGGCACCGGTTTGGGATTCTACAGCTATTTAGGTACATTTATTTTTTGGACAATATTGGTTGCTGTCGCTTGGAGTCTCGCGATACCCTTCATCGCTGTACAGTTTCCAAGCCTAGTTGCTTTGTTCACAACTATCACACACGCACCTGTCATTTCTTCTGGCGTTTTATTCATTAAAAGCTCAATGATTTCTCTGTGGGGATTGGTTGCTGAAATCAATATTCCTGTAATCAATTTAGGATTAATTTTTGTCAGCACACTGACCCTCATGGTTGCATCCCGTCTTTCTGATGATTTCAGTAATGCGTGGGCACGATGGCTTCCAGCAAAATCAACTTCAAAAGTTGAGCTACCCGACACTGAAAAAGCGGCTTCAAAAAAGTGTGACCATGAAAACGATTTTGATAAAAATCCACCACAAAAAATTTCAGAAAGCACATTGGTGATTTTTACTGGGTATGAAGACGCCGAGCAGAAGGCCAATACAAGTGCCTCACTTACAGATGAGTTTGAACATCGAGTGGATGAAAGTCCTCTTAATACAAGAACTGAAACTAGTACCCCACTTTTAGATCAATTGTCTGGAGTACCAGAAGCGGTAAAATCACCCGATCTGCATAGTTAAAAAAGGGGTCAAGTCTAAGATTGCTACATTCTTTGGCTAACAGCTTGGCAAATGACGACGTGCTAGCCAAAGAATGTAGCAATCTTAGACTTGACCCCTTTCCCTTCGAGGATGCTATAATGCCCCTCTTCCATCTAAGAGACAACGATGTCAACCGCAACTATTAATATTGATTGCTCCAATCCTGCACTCACTGTGCAATCGACTCCGCTGCGCGAAATAATTCGGCAGATGTTGGTGAATTATTTTAAACAATTGGACGGTGCTCATACCGCTCATTTATACGAGCTTGTCATGGAAGAAGTAGAACTACCTCTTCTGCAAATTGTGATGCAATTTACTGAAGGTAATCAGACCAAAGCTGCTGAACTGCTTGGAATGAGTCGCGGCACACTGCGTAAAAAACTTGAGCATTATAAAGGAAAGTGTCAGATCTAAGACCCGACGCCTTTCCCTTCCATGTTAAATACTTTCTTTGACACCCATGACTTCTCGATACAGAATTCCAAATGACAAACCAGAAAACGGAATTAACCAAACGAAAATAATAGCCAAAAATAACAGTGACCAATGCACATTAGATGTAAGCAGAGCAATGACTATGGCGGGAATTAATAGCGTGACTAAGATAATTATAAACAATGTTCGACACACTTCAAACCAATGACGCCCTACTACTTTTCGGCTCGTTTCCAAGGCTCTCCATGTGCTTAACTTTCGATCAGCTAATAATGGCATTGTGAAAAAATAACTAATATAGGAATAAATCCCGATCGCGAGGGCTAATGGCACACAAATCCAATTAGCCACTGAACCGATAAACCCCGTCAAGTATTGTGCGGCATTGTTTGTCAAAAATGTTGGAATATCTTGAAAGAAAAATGCGATCCAAATATCTGCGAACAAATATCGCCATGGTTTTTGATAATAATTGAAAAGAGTACCTACACGTACAGGTAAGTTGCTTACTCGACGGATGGAAATCATCAACATTCCAGCTAATATTGGAAGCGTGATAAAGAGCCCTATATAAACTAAGGCTGATGTTATCGCCCTCATAACGAGAGATGCATTTCCAGCTGACTCTAATATTTTGCCCCACTGATGCCAATCGACAGCAGGATTAATTATTATGCTTAAGGCCACATAGAATAGCCCGCCTATAAGCATCAGCCCTATACAAATTAATGTACAAATACCCATGGCTTCCCAATAGAGCGCTTTAAAACCCAAGGTTTTTTCCCAGGCTTCATCAAAAATCTTTTTAGTTGATAGACTATATTCACCAGCCAAGGCTGACTCTAACCGAGCATCAGAAGATTTATGAGTTTGTGGATCTAGAGATTGATTCATAGGTAACACCTTTCATTCCTTGCTAAGACTGTAAAAAGATGAGCCTATGCTATCACGTTTGTTTATTTTCTGAAAAGATAAATAAAAGGAATTTGAGCGGCTTCAGTATGAAACCGCTCAAACACGCAGTCTTAATCTTTGCCACCAGAAACTCCGAACAAGCCAGGAAATACTGCTTTTCGATCCCCCATTCCCATAGAGCAGTTGATAGGCCCTAATGAAGTGATGAGCACATATTTTAAACCACTATGACCAGCATGATGCATGACTTCAAAATAATAATCGTCCAACATATGTTTAACTCCAACACCTGATAATGTTAAAGTACCAGCACCTTTACCCGACACAGGCATAAATCCACTAATTAACACATTATGATTATACATTTTTACAAAAGGACTACCCGTAGTACTACAGTGAAAATGCGCATGCGGACTATCGCTGTTAGACAAACCATTAAAATAACACAATCCACCAATTCCAAAAGTTAAACACTGATCAGCGTAAGCACTAAATTGCAGACATGAAAATAAAATTATTCCAAAAAATGTTAAAGAAATTCGTTTCATGATAATTCTCCGGGTTGATTAAAAATGAAGTAATGAGCGCTCATTTTCTTATTTAAAATAATATTAAACAATTCCGTGTTTTTAAAAAAACTAAAAATATTTTTATCATTACTATATTGACAAACTTTATAAAAATTATTTTTATTTGTGACGAATATATAAAGAATGATTTCAATACAGCAGCTCCCGACCAAGGGAAATCATTTGCATTCAAGCTTTTAGAATATTTTCATTTCACGATGAAGGGTTTTACCATCTCCCAATTTTTAGGCCTGAGAAGGCAGCAATCTTAGACTTTCCCCCTTTCCCGACGAGCCCTTTCAATGGTACTATCTGCCCATCATGGATGTTCAAACAATGAGAGTAATGAGAGAGGCTGAATGAGTACGGATATTTTATTAGCCCCTTCGGTGACGATACTGAATACCAACTCAGTGTTGGTGGAAAGTACACCCGCACCACATTCCCACAACCTCAGTGATACTGAGCTGTTGTCCTATTTTCGATCAGGCGCTTTTACAATAGAGCAAGCCCTAAACCCATTGATTGCGGCGGCAGCCCCATTATTTGCGCTCGCTACCAAAGTAAACTTACTGACCAACCAACAAACCCCGCAATCATTGGAGTCGCGAATCACCCACGAGATGTATTCATTTGAATGCCAAGCACGCCATCAAAATTTTAGAACTCAAACGGTCCTGGCTGCACGATATGGTATTTGCGTACTCTTGGACGAGTTAATCCATCAGAGCAATTGGGGACAGTCGCATGAATGGTCCCCGCATCGACTATTACATCTTTTCTATAGCAGTGCTGCTGAAAGCGAACAATTCTTTTCAATTCTGGAACGAGCAAGCTCTGATCCTGGTCAACACCAGGAGCTTTTAGAATTTTACTACCTCAGCCTTAGCCTAGGTTATTATGGTAAGTATCCACACACACCTGAAGGCCAGCTGTTACGGCAGAAAGTCGTTGATCAGCTCTATCAAACTCTACGCCGCTGTCGCAGCGAAGTTTCAAGAATTTTGAGCATCAACGCAGGACAAAAAATCTTGGGGTCTGATGCAAAAAAACGCATACAGCACCCGTTTACACTCATTGCTACCGTCGGTTTAGTTTTAGTTACCTTGGCTGTTTCCTATAGTTACATCAAATTAAAACGATCCTCAGCGACTCTGACCAACGCAATTAATAGTTTTACCATGACCCAACCCGGGTCTTAATGTCTATTTCTACTATTTCGAGGTGATTTATGAACCAGTTAAAAAAATTACTGCTGGATTCTAGGTTTCACACATTGATCGCTGTTGTTTTGTTAGGCTATCTTGTGTGGAATTACGGTCCGTTATTAGCTATTGGCAATCAACAACCTTTTGCTTCAATCAGCAACCGCCTCATCTCATTAGTGGCTTTAGCTTTTTTATGGGGACTAACCAATATTCGAAGTGAGTTTAATTTATTTAGAGGACATCATTTTTTCGACATACAAAATCAAATTAAAATAATCAGCCGTAAACTCAAAGATGTTCAAAAAGAAATTAAAAAAGCACAGAAAGCAAGCCGTCGCACTAATGCCCCCATTCATTGGCATTTAGTTGTTGGCCCTTGTCATTCTGGTAAAACAACTCTACTGAATAGCGCGTTGGATTCAGAACAAGATCACAATTTAATTACCGCCACACAAGATTGCGCAATCTGGCACACTCTAGACAATGTTTATATAGAATTAGGCGAACGATTTCTACCCAATCATGACGACTCAGATTCCTGTAGAATTTTATTCCAAGAATTTCTAAAGATTTGCGAACGCCTTAATATTAACTTTAACACTGTACTCGTAACATTACCTATCAATCAGGTAATGACAAGCACCGTGGATGTGGAGATCACACGTACACACCAAATCCTTACCACATTAATCGCTCAGAATCCTGGCCTCCCTATCAGTATTATATTAACAAAATGCGATCAAATGGCTGGTTTTACAGCGTTTTTCAGTGATTTACCCATGGATGAACGAGATCAATACTGTGGCATACGGTTACCCTTTGGCTTAACCGCTACTGCATTGAAAAAAACCATCAATACGAATCTTCAACAATTAAACAGGCGATTCCATGATCGTCTTCTCTCTAGGCTTCAACAAGAATCACATCAATTGCAACGCGGTGCAATGCATGATTTCCCCTATCAATTTGAATTATTCTGCTCACGATCTATCCATTTTCTTAATGAACTGCTTCCCGAATGTGATATTAATGTTACAGGATTATTTTTTACGAGCAGCCAACAAACCGGTTTTTCTATAAATCACCTTACCACACAACTTGCCGAAGTATTTTGCCTTCAAAGACAACCACAAACAGAATTATATACTCAGCAAACTCCTTATTTTATTAAAGAGCTTTGCCAGAATTTATTACCTAGTTTCGCCCAAAGCACTTCTCATCTCGTGAAATCTTCTAAGAAAATGAATTCTTTAATGATACCTATACTATTAACCGGATTTCTCGGTTTGGGCTTATTAATTATGTACAACGTTAATATTCATCGTATAGAACTTGCAACCAATGCCATAAAAAATGCTCAAATTGCTAACAATCAATCTGCAGTCGCTATTGCACAAAAACTCGCCGCATTAGATAGCTCAATCAAAATTTTAGATAACCGCCCCTCCAAACTTGGCATTATAAGACCTGGAAAACCACACAAGCTTATAAATCAAGCTCAAATTCAGTATGACAACATTATTAAGCATGAATTTCTTAACGCAATGGATCATACATTACAACTTAAATTACAACTATTAACCGAAGATGCTAATCAAGAACATTTAGCAGACCTTTATGACACATTAAAAGTTTCTTTACTGCTACAAAAAACGGATTTACCGAATGGCAACGAAACACGAGAAAACAACACACCACAAGTTTATAGTTGGTTTGCCAATGAATGGCAACACACTGTCTCTGACAATAATCTTCGTCAAATGCTATTAAAAGCACTCAGCGCAGCGCTAAAAGATCCACAGCTCACACTACCTGGCAATATGCCTCTAATTGATAAAGCGCGTCTTATTTTAACCAGCTCTTCTCCTGACAATATCATTTATACTATTTTAGAAAATGACAATCGAAAAACCGCTGTGATCTTCAGTGATAGTTCAACCTCCAATGATACGATCAAAATTCCTGTGATGTTTACGCGAGCCGCATATAAACATATCGTTCACGATCAAATACCGGTATTGTGTGAAAAATTTGCAGAAGGGGATTGGGTACTCGGATTTAATTCGATTCATAGTACAAATAATAGCGATACGTCTCAATTAGTGAACGCTCTGAAAGCGCGATATCTCAATAATTACCTCGCAGCGTGGCAAAGTGTTTCTACCCAGTTACATTTCACTCCCTCACAAAAATATAGTCATCTTATTGCAATGGCTAATAATTTTAATAATTTACAATCACCGATTATACAATTTATTCAAACAGTTCAGCTCAATACATCACCCATTCAAGGTGACAATCAATTCAATGAAATCGTCGCTGAGCATTTCGATGACCTTAATGATTTATCTCTCGAAGATGCGGATGATCCACTGCGAATTGCCGTAGAAAATTTCGCAAAGCTTTTACAACCTCTCGCTCAATCGAATTATCCTACTGAATTGGCTTTTAAAACCACCAAAGCCCGTTTGGTGAATGCGGATCCTAAAGATAGCTTGAATCATTTATTAGAAGTAGCTAAAACAACTCCAGAACCCGTAAAAAGCTACTTAACTGCTTTAGCTGATAATAGTTTGAATTTATTGATATCCGATACGCGAAACTACATCAGCAGTGTTTGGGCTAATATTGTCGTACCTGAATATCAACAACATTTACACAATCGTTATCCACTTTTTTCACAATCGAATTCTGAACTTAGTTTAGATGAATTTGCACATTTTTTTGCACCTGATGGCACCATTGACACTTTCTTTAAACAATACATTCAAGCATTCTTGAATAACGGGGAAAATGGTTGGCAATGGAAATCATTAAATGGCCACCAAGTTGCTTTATCAGATGATGCACTAGCCGCATTCATTCGTGCGAAACTCATTCAAAAAATGTTTTTTGCCAATGGTAACCATCATCCTACTGCAAATTTTACATTAACACCTACAGCCTTAAATTCTGATCTTAAAAATTTTTCTATTACCCTAAATGGGCAACGTGTTGATTATCATGGGCCTAACCAACCTCCCGAGCCTATTTCATGGCCTGGACCACATCAAAGTGGTGTCTTTCTTGAAGTAGCAGACAATACCGATCAAAAAAATCAAATCGGCTATCCTGGCCTTTGGGGCTTTTTTAGACTCATGGATAAGGCTCAATTTGGAAAAGCAGCATCTGGCTCTATACTGCAATTAAGTTGGGTCATCAATGAAAAACGCGTCGATTGCGAAATCTCATCCGATGCGCCAATTAATCCCTTTACGCCAGGCATTGTGAATCAATTTCGCTGTCCACAAACGCTTATTTAGTTGCTATACTCCACCGTATGACAGCACAAATACTGGATGGAAAACTGCTTGCGTCGCGTATTATTGATAAAATACGCGGTGAAATTCGCCAACTGAAAAGCGAAGGGCATCGTGCACCAGGTTTAGCAGTGATATTGGTCGGTGAAAATCCAGCCTCTCAGATTTACGTTCGCAAGAAACAAGAAGCCTGCGCCGAAGTCGGTATCATTTCCACTTTGCATCCCTTAGCGAGCAATATCGATGAAAAATCGTTATCTGCATTAATTCAAAAACTGAATGCGGACCCTACAGTGGATGGTATTTTACTGCAACTTCCACTCCCTAAAAGCATTGATTCCTCAGTTATTATTGATCAAATAAACCCATCAAAAGATGTAGATGGATTTCACCCGTATAATTTAGGCTGCCTCGCAGCTAGAAGACCAAAATTGCATCCGTGCACTCCCTTGGGTATTATCACATTGCTTGAAGAAAATGGCCTCACCCTTCGAGGGACCAATGCTGTCGTTGTAGGTGCCTCTAATATTGTGGGTAGACCGATGGCCTTAGAATTACTCCAAGCTGAAGCGACTGTCACAATTACGCATCGCGCTACAAAAAATCTTGATCAACATATTAGGGGCGCTGATCTTCTGGTTGTGGCCATAGGAAACCCTGGCGTCATACAAAGTGACTGGATTAAACAAGGTGCAATCGTGGTAGATGTCGGCATTAACCGGTTAAATGATGGCACAGTGGTCGGCGACATTGATTTTGCAACAGCAAAAAATCGTGCTTCGTGGATCACACCAGTTCCTGGTGGCGTTGGCCCGATGACAGTTGCACAGTTGATGCAAAATACATTATATACTTATAATCAGGGAAGGGTCAGATCTAAGTTTGATGGTTTCTCAAGTCTTGAGAAACCATCAACTTAGATCTGACCCTTCCCCTTTAAACTCAAGGATGATGAATGCATGTTGAGATTGTTATTTAGTTTATCGATATTAATTGCGGCAAACACTGTTGCTTACGCGACACCGGATATACTTCCGCCAGTCAATGAAAAAAAAATACAAAAATTACTCGAAAATTGGCGTGCCAGCTCTGGAATTCCTGGTGCCGCATTAAGTATTTACACACCAAATTATGACGAACCACTGACATTTTCGAGTGGAACTAGCCAATTTCGAGGCGGCGCTCCAATAAACAATAAAACGCTATTTCAAGCAGGTAGTATTACAAAATCCTTCACCTCTATGATTATTTTAAAATTAGAATCTGAAGGAAAACTCAACATTGATGATCCCATCACACGATATTTGCCCCAATATTCAAAGTGGCGAAATATCAGCATTCGACAATTACTTAACCATACTAGCGGCATTCCTAATTATACTAGCACTGGCATTTTTAATAGAATTCGAAAAGAAACTCCTCAAGCAGGATTCACTCACGAACAATTAGTCAACATGGTAGGTTCACGATTGTTATTTGAACCAGGCAGAGGTTGGAAATATTCTAATACTAATTACATTCTAGCTGGAATGATTATCGAAAAAGTAACAGGCTCCACAGCTGGTCAGATCATGAACCAATATATTCATAGCAATGCCGCTGTTGATTTGTTAAACACCCAATATTTTTCTGGATTATATCCTGAAACCACCATTTCTCGGATGGCGCATGGTTATAACTCCACAGGCAAAGATGTTACTTACGATAATATGTCTTGGGCATCCACCGCAGGAGCAATTGTCACCACTTCCGAAGATTTATTAACCTGGTGGTATGATTTACTGCAGGGGAAAATTTTACCTCAAACACAGCTTCAAAAAATGATGAGCTTAGTCTGTGAAGGCAGAACCACGAATTGTCGCAGTGGACAACCTATTCCCCATATAAGAGAAGGTGAATCTGGTTACGGTTATGGCCTTGGTATAATTCAAATGTCTTCTGGGTCAAGTAGCATTGGCCCTGTGTGGTGGCATAATGGAACAACTGCAGGATACCGAGCAATAGTGATGTGGTTTCCAAAAAGTGATATCTATATGGCCCTCACGATTAATCAAGGACCTGGTTATTTATTAAAACCAACACTTCCGTTTGTTAGAAATGTTATCAGCGTTTTATTGACCGATGCTAATCCCTCTTTTGCTACGACAGCCAAACACAAAGTGAAAAAATATTCACATTCTGTTCGCCATCACCACAAAAAATCAAAAGAACTAGCAGGCAAAAAACAAACTAAGCGGTCGTCAAAACTTTAACATCTGGATTTTTACTATACGCACTAATAATTTCTGCTACTAAAGTATCTATGACTCCACCTTTAGCTTCTTCATCGCTGAGACCTAATTTCTCACGAGATTCAGATAAACGTTCTTCAATTAATTTCGTTGCGCTACCACTCGGAAATAATGCAGCTAATACTTTTCTCGCTTCGCGTGGCCCCAATTTTCGATATAATTGATTACGAATATTGGCATCTTCAGCTGTGGTACTAAAAGACCATAATTCAACAGGACCCAACGTGCTCGTTAACAATTGAATATTAATACCTTCTTTAGTAGCGAATTGCGCTAAGAATGTCGCACCACCTTCGCGAGGACCATGCACTCGATTTCGTAATGCCCTTACTGCCGTCGGCGATAAACCAAATACTTTTTGAGTCTTAGCAATGGCTTGCTCAGGACCTGCATCCATAATAAATACCGAGGTCGCAAATTCAACCATCACATCATCAAAATCTTCCAAGGACTGAGATAACAATGCGATTTGAACTTTCCATTTTCGTCCCTCACGCATATCTTGAATAACTTGATCACGCACTGCTTGAACTTTCGAGGTACGATGGAATTCATCAAACACTAATCGTTTTAAATCTTCTCTAATTTCTTGAACACGTTTTGAATGATAATCACGATAAGCTTCCGTCATATCGCCCACATTTTCTTCGGTTAAGAAGAAATTTCGACCCAAAACATATCGTGCTAACATATACATTACAGACGTTTGTCGATTTGCAGCATCACCGCCACTCTTTGCTACTTCATCCAAGTCTAATGAAACTACACGAGCATCACCAATATCAAATTTTGTTACTTGCGCAATAATTGGATATTCACGTACTGCACCTGAAATCATTCGAGAAAATGCAGCAACGAGGGTTTCACCTGTAGGTGCTTTAATTTTTCCGTAAAGATCTTCAATTGCAGGCATACGGCAAATAGAAGCAGCTTCCGATAAAACAGGCATGGCATGACGTTGTGATAATGTCGCTTCATGCGTAAAACCAGCCGTAAATAATGCATCGGTGACTTCCCACCAAGTTGAATGTTGATCTCGAACAAAACCAATTTCTTCCAAACATCCATCAACAATATCTTCAACACCAGGTGTATAAACTTTTGGATTACCGTTGTCAGAAAGATCTTTGTACATTTCGTCTACAACAATTCCCGCCATATCAGTGATGCCATCATAGGATTTTTCTGCACCGACTGGCGTTCCTAATAATGTGATAAAATTCACCAAGAAGCTGCGTTCTTGTGGTGTAGGAAAGCGATTTCCTAACTGGGTGTCAAAAGGATTGATTGCAAATTCAGGTGTCATGCGTAATCGATAATAAGCTGCATAATGTCGTTGAGCAGGTGGTAACGCTTCTTTTAATAATGAAACTAATCCACTACTTGAATGTCCAATATCAATAATAGCGATTCTTGGCAATCGTTGAATTCCGCTTGATAAACATAATGCTAAATTAATCGCATTCGAGAGAACCGATTTACCTGAACCAGGCCTTGCAAAAACTAAATCAATCCATGTTGTTTGTTGACTAGACCCAGGTTGATACGGCCACGGTTTTCCGTCAGGTGTACGGAACAATATTGCACCATGTTCCCACGGCGAGGAAGGTCTAAAAATCGGCAACATATAGAGCACATCAGATAACGGGGCCACAGAAGCGGGCGCAACGCTATCAGGTGTAACACCCAACATGCTCGAGCAAACGCCATCAAATGGATCTCCACACACTTCAGACACATCACACGAACCCCAACCTTGAATCGCTTTAGCCAATTGCGCTGTTCGAGATCGCAGTAAACGAATATCACCTTCGGGAGCCCACGTGCAAGCAGAAACACGTAACTTCACAACAGCATCGTCTGTATTGATGTTAATATATTTGAGAAGATTCACAGAATCATTAAATAATCGATTATCTGAAGAAGCAAAACTTAACACCGAAGAAAGTGCGGCACGTAGTCTTACAGAATCTAATCCACCACTCTCGATTAAAAACGAAATTCTCCAAGGAATTTGTGTTTGTAATGTTCGAGAAAATAATGAAACGAATTGTTGAATTTCTTTAGGAAATAAATCAATAAATACAGATCCGTAAATTAAATCACCTATTTTACACGTTCGAATATCCATGTTTTCAGCATCACGGGGTAATAATTGCCGAGCTAAGCTTGGCCACAATATATCACCAATATCTCCTGTGATATCATGTGGTTCTCTAATAGTAATTTTATCTCCGGGTAAAAGCGGACGCCAGTTTGCGTCGGTGAAATTAGGATCTATACTATGGCGCACCGCGTGCAATGCTTCGTGCACTGGTAGTATATTACCAACAATTCCTAATCCAGATAAATCATTACTCATGGCTCGCACAAAAGAGTCATGCTGTTCACGAATGTCGGCAATAGCTGCCATCACATTTTGAGTATTGACAAACACAGGGAGTTTTCTATCTTTAGCTGTAGCACGTTTTTCTTTGAGTGCACGTTTACGTTGTTCATTTGTCATTGCTGTTGGTCGAGTCCACAAAGCTAAATACACTTCCTCGTATGCGCAATATTTAGCGAGAAAGTTTTCTCTTTCTAAAAATAAATCTTCGAGAGATAATCCAACGACTCTTGATGTTTCGTAAGCAGGTTCTAAAATTTCATGTATTTTTTCTTTCACTTGATCTTTATTATAAGAAAAAAGCACCTGAATCACATGACCTTTGCGCTTCATCGCAGTCTGTAATGCAAACTGCAATCCTTGTTGCATTCGATTAAATTCTTCTGTACCGATTAACGCTTTAACACCTCGAACTCTAATAATTGACATCAAAGCACCATCATGCCCCACCAATACTGTAGGACTATCGGCAGTTTGCAATGAACAATAAGATGCCATTGTCTGTCTTAAAGAAGTATTAAGCCAAGCTATAAAGGTATCGACACCATTAAATAACGAATTAGCCAAGGTCATTATGTTCCCTCACAATGTCAATCATAAATCCTTTTAAGCTGCTAGATCTTTTAGCGCGCTAGCTGCCCATGAATGAATCTGCGCATCGAATTTTGTTTTCGACGGTAATAATCGCAGATCTTTCAGTAATGTCTCTTGCACCCTATCGCGATCTTCAACGGGGGCATCAATTAACATTTGCCCTAATTTTACTGGGTTACTCATACCTTCACCCAGTATTTCATCTACAACTTGTATCCGCAATTTTAAATCGCGGTAGATCGTCTGTGCATTCGTGCGATAATCCGTTGCATTGGCTATCGCACAAAAAATAACATGACACAACCCATTTAATTCGGCTTGTGACATCTCCGGTAAATAAATAATTTTACCACCGCCATAATCATTAAAATCAATTGACTCAATAAACAAGCATTGCATACACAAAGGGCAAACAGTAATCATGTTGTCCATTTTTGTGTTGGCATAATCATTGTCTTTATTCACCACTTCCATATATTCGTCTGCTTGAAATCCGCAGAATTGACAAACGTGACGATCACGCTCCAATACCTTTTCGGCGAATTTCTTGAAAGCAGGATCTGCTTTCCTCGTCGAAAACAGACGCCATGCTTGTGGCTGAGCCTTCAATTTTAATTCAGTTCTATCCATAAATTACTACTATGGGTTTCCACCACCGGATGAACCTTGTCCAGGCAATGTAGCAAGTCCAGCTTGACCTGTTAAACCACCGGCTGAAGATGAAGCATTTGATCCGAATAATGTTGTACCTGCAGGTGTAATAATACCTGGTAAAAACATCAATACGATACCAATTGCTAACATTGCGATAGGAGTTCCCAACGGAATTTGTGTTGGGTTATCTTTATGTTGTTTAAACTTAAAGATAGCTGCCATTGTAAATCCCAAACCACCTACAAACGCAATTGCCAAAATTAATTGACCTAAGCTTGTAAATGATTGAGTAATACGCGCAGCAATAGTACCGATGGTTTCACCACCAGAAGCACCACCAGATCCTTGCGCTAATACCTCAGTCGCAATAAAACCCGCTGCGAAAATCATGGCGATCCCGCCAGTTTTTGCCAGAGCTTTCAAATTAACTTTCATTTCTCTTCCTCCGTTTAAGTAAACACTATTTACCACTAAGCAATACCCAATGAGTTTGTAACGACATCCCAAACTCCCACGATATTCCAAGCGAAAACGCCACCAACAATATGAATAATGGCCTTACCTGTCACACCTTGATGCTGCCCCTCTGAGCCCAGTTTAGCGAGCATTCCCCAACCTCGAACAATGGATATTAAACCAAATACTCGAAGTAAATTTATTAACGGATTCGTAAGCTGTACCCAAATATCGGTGTTTGCTGGATACGCTAATACCGAATCAGTTCCGTAATTCCAGAGCGTATACAAAAACGAATCCATTAAAGCTGGCAACCAAATAAAACCGACGCCTACCATTAACAACAAAATCGGTTTCGTTATACTTTTTTCTGACGACATCTGCGAAAGTGCTTGCGCATAAACTTTCAGTTTATTAATCGCCAAAAATATAAAAAACACACCCGCAACGTAAGAAGCCCCAAACAGTAGTTGAATAAGTCCTGGGACACTTTCATCTAACGTTGCCAACATTTTGTTCAAATCTTGCGCTGATACCGCACTTACCACTGTTGGCATAAGTAACAAAACAATAAATGCTAAACTTATATCGAACAGCCGCTTCATACATACCACCTCTCAATTAATGGTCATCAGACCCATATTTAATCACATCTCCACCATCAAACGTTACTTCTCCATAATCCGCATTTATTTGAGTTACTGTTCCGTAGCCTAAAACTCTATCACCAACACTGATTGAAAATTTATAACCACTTGGACTTTCTATCCAAGCCCGACCAGGTACAATTGCTCGTATATTATAGGCAGTTTTATCAAAATTTTCATGTCCTGACTTACCAGCAGTATTTTCTACAGCGTTCATTCCCATATTCATCATAGCGTGTTTTGGACGATTACGCTCTAATTTAACAGGACGTAAAGGTCGTTTTTGCATAACAATCCTCTCACGCGTAACAGGTTTTCTGTCTACTTTTGACACCACTGTCATATCGCCGATTTTTTTATCCAAAGTAGAAATTGAATTATTCAATTTAGAAATTGCGTTATCCAAATTTGTCACATGTGTATTGATATCATTTAGTTTAGTTTCATTTGTTTTAGCTTGTTCTTTTAAAGCTGAAATCTGTTTATCGATATCATTTGGCACTTGTGTTGCAACTGGCGTTGCCGGTGTTTCTGCAGTAGGAGCAGGAGTTGCTGCAGTAATTGCTTCGGCCACACTCGCATTTGCAGAATCTGTTTTTGGTGGTGCTGAAGTATCAGCAGCCATAGCCATTTTAGCAGCACTGTCTTCAAGTTGTTTACTGCTCGTCGGAATCACTGCGTCTGTTTTTTCAGGTTTTGCTCCACTCTCTTCTTTCTGTGTTACCACACTAGGTGCAGCCGTTGAAGCTGGCGCTTCAGGTTTTAATTCAGGTTTGTCTGCGGGTTTATTTTCTACAACATCTGTTTTTGTAGCTTGATCTGATTTTGCAGACTCTGAATCATTATTAGATTCTGGAGCTGGAGCCGCAATCGAATTTGTAACTATCGCTGTTGTTTCAGATTGTTCAGCCAATCGCACTTTTTTCTTATGGGTCAAATAAGAAGCTACTGCAAATACAGCGACAATTAATACGATAGCAACACCTACTTTTTTAAGAGGTGAGCTCTTTTCCTGAAGTGCAGCAGTACCAGCTACAGGCTCTTCGTCACGCACAGGTGAATATTCATCTTCTGAAATCTCTTCAGGATGCTCTACACCTGAAACTTCAGGATTATATTCTTCACCGTTTTTGTCATTGTCAGCGACCATAACCTTTAACTCCATTCAAAAATAGCTTAAGGCTCCACTCTTCAAGTATAGCAGAGAAAATTAGAATTGCTGGAACCCAGCAATTCCCATCACATAATGTTTAGTGGGAACTGCTGTGCCGTCAACATTAGATCCTTTCAGGTAACTCCAAATCATCTGTCAATAAGATCCCAATCGCAGCGCCACCTTCGATAGTGACGGTCGGCGGAGTATTGAAGTTAGCCCCCATGACACTTGAATAGGCTGTTCCAACCGCACCGAGAGCGGTTAAGATTGTCTCAAAGGTAGTTAATGGAGCACGGGTTATCACTAATCCGCCGGCACCTGAGGATGACTGAGAACCTGAGGACGAGACAGCCGTTGCCAATCCCGAAACAAAAGAAGAGGCAAATAAGGATCCGTAACGGAGTAAATAGTGATTATCGACGTTATGCGCCAACGCTGTACGCGCAGTTTCAGGGTCGATAGCTACACCTTTAAAGGCTACACTGGCCGGTAATTGAGGTAAGTTAATCTTATTGAAATTCACAATAACAACGTCACCTTGCAAAGCAAACTCACCAATTAGTCGGGCACCTCTCAAAGGGCCTGATACGACAGTTGCCAGAATTGGGCTCTTCTCATCAGAATTGACGCTCGTATCAAGGCTTGCATACATGATTGTCCCAGCTTTAACGATGGTACCCTTCACTTTTTTAGTACCTTCGGATCCAGCGCCACCGCCATCACGACCGCCGCCACCATGTCCTTTAGCATCACCACCATCCCCTCGATCTTTAGTCGGGGTTGCAGCAATATAGACCTGATTTGAAGGTGGAACCCATCCACCAAACATAGAGCCTGTTACGTTTTCCATAGCTTGAGAGGTTTTGTCTAGCAGGTCTCGTCGTTGGTCAGGCGTTAAACTTCGTTCATAGGCATCTTGTCCTGCCCAAGGACCTTTGCTTGCAACGTTTCCAGCCACAGCCATTGCCGCCGCCGCTGCTACCGTAGCAGGATCGAAGCCAGCCTTAGTTAACTGCGCAGCTGAACATTGGAATGTCTTCAGTTTTTCAACGCTGATACCTTGCTGTCTAGCCATTTGCAACGATGCATCACTGCAAGGATTTTGTAATGCAGCCGCTGCGACGACGCGCGGATCAAAACCAGCGTTTTGCAATTGAGCAGCAGTACACTTAAACGATTTCAATTGCTCGACCGATATATTTTGCTTTCTGGCATTTTGCAATGACAGCTCACTACAGGGATTTTCTAGTGCAGCTTTAGCGGCCAATAAAACCGCATTATCAGCAGGGTTTCCTGCTACACCTTGCCCTAGTTCCTCCGCAGTGAATCCGGCTCTTTGCAAATCACCCTGCGTATACCCAGCAGCACGTAATTCATCGGGAGTATATCCCGCTTTCCGGAGCTGCTCAGCCGAAAATCCACCTTCTCGCAATTCTTTCGCACTGAAACCAGCATCCTTAAGTTCTTTAGCAGTATAGCCTGCCGCACGTAACTCTGCCGCTGTAAATCCAGCCTCTTTTAGCTCAGCCGCTGTAAACCCAGCTGCTTTCAATTCTGCAGCCGAATAGCAAGCTGCTTTTAATTCACGCGCTGTATAGCCAGCCGTACGCAATGCAGCTGCGCCACAATTTAACTGACGCATTTCAGCCGCAGTAATACCTGATCGCTTAGCCCGCGCCAAACCTTGAGGATTGCAATCTTTTGGAGCATCTTTACCCGGTTTAACACCAATCCCAGCTTCAGCCATCTGCTCAACAGTAAAACCAGCCGCTTGTAATTGATTAGGTTTTGTACCCGCTTGAGCCAAATCACATACTGAGTAGCCCGCTTGAGCCAGTTGATTAGGACTAAATCCAGCTTTCAACAACTCGGCTGCAGTGACACCCGCCGCCTTGAGTTCTGCAGCAGTAAAACCCGCCCTACCAAGATCAGCGGCACTAAAACCCGCCTCAACCAACTCAGCCGCTGTATAACCCGCAGCCCTTAAATCTTTGGCAGAGCAACCACGACATTTGAGCTCGCTAGCTTTAACGCCCGCTGCACGTGCTTTCTTCAGATCATCCATCGTACAACCAGGTTTCGCAGAATCGGAGGATTCAAATTCCCCACCCCCTGCAAAAAGAGGTCTCACAATAGTTGCAACAGAACTACCGCCCGATTTTGCCGCTTCGTCGGCTTGTCGAATATTTTCTTGCTCTACGGTTCGAGCATACTCGGGTGTGGTTGCCTCACCAGGAACCGAGCCAATACTTGGCGCTCTCGCAAGTGACGCTGCGCTTTCTACACCACCTTGGGCATTATGGCGATGATATAAATAAGCCATTATTCCGATCACAAAGACCAGACCAATGATGAAAATAATAAACGTTCGAAAACGTCCAGATGATCCACCTACTCCGTAGGATTTGCCTTCGTCAGCCATGCGTTAGAATCCTTCCACTGTCAAAGTATTCGTCTTTCCTTTATCAGATACCAAAACGACTGGTGTCGAGGGTAACTGATAAGCATGCGTACCATCGGCACTCGTCAGAGTTGCTATCCAACCGGGTGACAACACAGTAAAACGAGTACGTAAGAATATTTCGCCATTGTACAACCAAGCGTTGCACTTACTACATCCAGAAACTTTTAACGTCGTGCTACCTTGTGGGGGAACACCGTTTAAAACATCCAATAGAGCAGGTGTTTCTTTACCTGGCAAATGAGTCACGGTTGTGACTGAATTAGGACCTAAACCGGGCAATCTCAAATCTACACGATAATCAACCGCTTTTTGTCCAGGTAACAACGTTAACATTATCGGTGTGTTCAAACCTTGCAACACTACCCCCAGATTACCAGTCTTATAACCACTGATGGCTTGCACCATTAACGTATTACCTTTCTGGTCCCACTGAATATTAAACGATCGTGGATCACCCAAATCGTAAGCGGCAATAGGCCAAGGTGAACCCGTAGCGTCTAAAAATACGATAGAAGACACAAATCCACCCTGTAATCGGATGATAGGTGGAGTCGCTCCCGGTGATAAATCTACAATTTGCGAGTTTGATGTTGGTTTAGGCGGAGTCCCTGGAGTTTCAGAGGCCGCTTTTTGAGCTTCATCAAACATTGATTTTAACGTTCGAATTTGTTCGGGCGTCATGGGCAGCTGAGTTCTCACCGTTTCTTCGAAGGCTTGATCGCGAACTGGGGGTAAAATTACTTCAGGCGCTACTGGTGCGCCTACAGTTGCTTGGCCCGGAATCGGTAGCCCATTAACATCTACAGTTCCCTGCTGAGCTGCTGCACCAGCAAGCGAAGGCTGCGCAGTGGGTCCGGGCACAAAATTCGGCCCTGGAGCAGATTGGACAGCACCGGTTGGAGGCGTTCCACCAGGTGCGGCAGGGGTAAGGCCACCAGCTGGGCTAATCGGTGGATTGATATCGGATGTCGACCCTGGCCCTCCCTGCGTCGTATCATTTAATTTTTGCAATTGTTGCTGCAGTGCCGAAAGCCCTGGCTGCTGCTGTTGAGCAACTGCCAGAATCGCTATTGACCCTAACACTACACTTGAAGTAATCAGTAATACTCTTTTCATCATGGCTCCCTGCTTAGCCCCCAATCGCTGTTTTACCACCGGCTGGAGCCGCAATGTATTGAGCAATTGCGATCCCTTTAGGTACATAAAGCGTTGACACACGAGTAATGAGTAACGTAACTAGTAATGGTGTCTGAAAATTTGTGCTTGCACTTTGAAAGTTAACAAGTAATGGCATTTGAACTTTCCAAGAATATCGACCATAAATAACGCCTTGGTCAATAATAACGGGAGCTCCGGTTGCCACTGCAGAAACAACCAATTTTTTTGTAATCACAGCACTAAGGTTATTTGAACTTTCCAACGCTGCTTGAAAATCTTTCCAACCTTCTGGGGTGAAATAATCAGAAGCATCCTGTAATGCTTGGCGATAGTTTGCAAAATTGTAACTAAATGCAGCGACTGCCGCCTGATTTGCCCATGATAATAATGCTGATGCAGAGACCATTGGGACATCAAGAGCATAAATTGGGGTGATTTTTCCATCAGCGCTGGTTGCAAAATAACGTGGTTCAGGACGTGATGAAAATTGATAAATAACAATACCGATTAGAGCGGCATTTATGCTCAATAAAATGAGCAACGCCATCACTAAACGACGATAATTATCCCTATAAAAATTATTCCTGAGCGTCACTAGCTCTAATGCATCTTCTGGCATACTACACTCCTTGTACTACAAATATTCCAAGCTGCACCCCGGCACTATAACCTAGAGCAACCTGTGCATCAACACATTTATGAAGTTGCTAGCAACCCCACAATTAAATTCCTCCACATGAAACTCCTAGTCCCAGTGAGGATGATCTCTGAAGATAATCTCAATTCGTCGATTTCGTGCTCGACCATAGTAAGTATCGCTATTCGCAATCGGATTCAGTGATCCGTAACCTTTTGTATAGAGTAAGCGCGAATCGGCTCCATGTTCCCATAAGTATTTGGCCACTTTCTTTGCTTGGGTTGTTGATAAGGCCACATTACGATTTTCATTACCACAACAATCCGTGTAGCCTTCAATTTTTACGTCCACTTTATTGTAACATTGCAACAATAAACCAACCGCTTTTAATACGTGCAGATATTCTTCGTTAAAGCTCGCAGAAACTGGTCTGAATAAATGGTCGCTTGGAATAATAATCTGCATATCCTCACCCACCCGATTCACTTGAACGGCTTGGTGACGCAACACACACATAATTTGCCGATTGGCAGCCGGCGTACAGACTTTGGGTGAAGGACAAAGAATAATATTATCACTGATCACTTCAGGACATTTTGCAGTAACATGCTCTTCTACAAACTTATGATAACAGCCTGTAATCATCATGACTGCACAAATGAGGGTGAGTATAAACCGTGAAATTGTGCCTGCACCCCGTTGATGGTGCGAATGGTTTCTCATAACTAAGACTTCCCTGTATGATAGTTGGGAGTGATTATGCATGATAATACATACCGTTTTCAAGACATACTTGCAAGTTCATTCTTTTTATCGGTTAGAAATTCAGTCATAATTAACTCAAATCTAGTCTTTTGAGGAAAAAACTTCGATTGGCAACTTTCAATAAGTTTAGGATTTAACATGGCAAAAATAGTACGTAAAGCGCCTTGGATGAAATTAATGTTCAAACTATGGACTAAAAAAATCCAAGACCGTCGTCATTTCTGTACCATCGCAGCATCATGCGGAGATATTGTAAGAATACCCCTTGGATTTCGATCGACATTTATTATGAATGACGCGGAGGCCATTTCACACATCTTAGTTCAAAACGAATCGAACTATGTGAAAAACAGTCATTCAAATGCGCGCTTAGAACCCTTTATTGGCCCAGGTTTATTAACAAACTCAGGCGAACCTTGGCGAAAGACACGTCATGAAGCCCAACGAGAATTGTATTATAAAAACATTACTCAATACGTGCCATTTATAACAAACGCCACCCAAAGACAGTTAGATGTATGGGCTGGAATTGTGGGAAAGAATGTAGATTTAGTTCACGAAATGTCTAAACTAGTATTTGATATCAGTGCAATGGCACTCTTTGGCGCTGATGTGCAACCCCGTAGTCATGATATTATTCCACGTTTACATGCGTCGAATAAATATTTTGTAAGTGGCCTTTTTTTAAAAACTTCCATTCCTACAATTGGAAATATTCAATTTCGCAGAACAAAAAAAATCATCGATGATTTAATAAGCGATTTATTGAATACACCACAACCTTACGATCATCTCTTAACACCGGCACTTAAATGTTTTAGGGATCTTCCGGATGATAGCGAAGAAGCAAAATTACGTCATCTCAACGAAGCAAAACATTTTATTCTTGCAGGACATGAAACAACTGCCACTGCATTAACTTGGACGCTTTATTTACTTTCTAAACACCCTGAAATTTTGCAACAACTCGTTTCTGAAATAGATTCCGTATTCAATGGCCTCACACCAACTTTGGAAAAACTAGACCAATTAGAATTTACAACAATGGTAATCGAAGAAACACTACGACTTTATCCTTCGTTATGGATTTTTGATCGCGCCGCAATTAATGATGATATTGTTCGCGATTATCACGTTCCTGCAAAAAGTGTCGTTATCATCTGCCCTTATACACTTCATCGCAATCCAAAATACTGGAGTAATCCCGATCAATTCGATCCGCAGCGTTTCAACAAAAACAATCGAAATAATCATCCTAAAAATGCATATATTCCCTTCGGATCTGGACCGCGTGTTTGCATAGGAAAACATTTAGGGCTGATGACTATGAAAATAGCGATTGCGATGATTTTACAACGATTTGAGTTATCTATTGATCCAAACTTAGAAGTGAACTCAGAACCCCTCATCACCATAAAACCTGATGGACCGATACCACTAAAAATTCGCTGTCGATCGAATGCTTCTGCATAAATATTGCATAACGTCGACAGGTTTCCAAAGCACACGTGGTTTTCAAAAAAAAAATAAATCAAAAATTAGTGCCGCATGGCTTCAATAGAACGGATGTCGTTCACTTCATATTCTCCTAAAACAAGATTAGCCCCTCTGGAGGCTTTTTTTTTAGTAGAACATGTCGTATTATCCAAATTGTATTTATTAGAGGCATAATGATGATAAAAGATAAGGAAATTGATAGGGAATCTTCAGCTACTCACGCTGATATTGAAAAAAATATTGCGCCCTGTAATTTTTACTTCTCAGGGTATACTGGGAATGGCGCATGCGAATATATTTCAATACTGGTAGGCGACCCTTCCTATAAACATAAAGCATACCCACCGACACATGCAATTCCTGTTAAATGCCATTTCATATCGGATTTTATTTTCACATTATTCATACTAATGGAACAAGACGCATACCAACCTCGAAACGATTTTTACTTAAAATTAGGCGGTTCGGTTTTTTTTCATTTCGATCTGAGTGACCAGTATGCAGCCCGCGCTTCCTATGGTATAGCTAAGAGTCAAATAAAACGCTGTCGTGATCTCAATATGCAGTCTTTTCATCTGATTGGATTTACCTCTAAAATAGGAGTGCTGCCAACTGCACAAGAGTGGTTCCAAAAATTTCATGACGAAGAAAATCTCGAAACTTCGACTCTCATTTGTGATACCAGTCCCAACAGCATAGAAAATCTACAGCAATATATGCGACAGTTGATTTTGCAAGCGTGTTATAATTTTGAAATGGAGAATAAATCATCACAAGAACTAGATCTCGAAGACAGAGATGACAATATTGACGATAACCCAAGGTGCCAGTTGTTGTAAAATAAATACGTTGAAAATGCATCACTCTCGTAATCCCACTTCTATAGTGTGATATTTGAAATTTAAACGCTCTGGCCATCCAATACCAGATGATCGCATACAAATGGATGTGATCGAATAATTAATCCAAGAATGAAGTATCTTCAGTACTAGCGCCACTTCCACCCGATTTAATTGTTGAAATATTCGCAACGAGATCATCGATAGAGGCTGCAAGTTCTGCTGCTGTTGGAATATCAACAATCTCCGGAGGATAATGCGTAGCCATTTGCATATCTTTAACGATCTCACTCGCAATTGAGTTTGAATATTGATCTGTTTTACCGAGAAGCCTTTCTACATAAGCGGTTTGTTCTCGAGTCGGGTTAAATGACAAAATAGCTTGACTAAATTGTCCACGGTCCGTCACCAACAACTGCTGCTCTAAGTACTCTGATTGGCGCATGCTGGAAAAGATATTAACTTCATTTTCAGGTAATTCAATAGCTTCTTGAACCACTCGTGGAGCAGCAACTTGATAGAAAGTTTTAATAGCAATCACTGCACGCTCTATGGGTAGCTCAGCCTGATCTGTTTTATTATATTCAGTAATAAAACGTTCCAAAAATTCATCCATAGCAACGGATTCTGGAAAAATATACGGTTTCGAAACCGCGACCTTAAATCGATCCATGCTTTGCATTAAATTATGCAAATCAGCATCTTCTGGTTTTTCAACTTTCAAGAATTGATTGAGACGCATCACTTTACAATGTGGCGGATCGGCGTAAAACATATTTGCACGAATAATAGAAGATTTAAAAAATATGTGCGCTTCACCTTCACGCTGATCTTTCAAATCCATGAGATCCACACGCGCTTGTTTAATGACTTGAGCGCCCCGATTATCCATGTAGTTGTTAGTAACACCACGCGTATCCGACTGAAAACCGCTCACCTGTGTCACGAAAGCTTCGCCTGCTGTTTTAGAGAAAAATTCCCAAGTTTCCATAGGATCTTCAAGCTTCATACAAATTTTAATATTGGTATTTGCACCAATAGACGCGGCTTCTTCTTTCGACGCTTTTTGGAACGCTGGAAGATCTTGTCCGGCAAACACTACCGAGAAACCTAATGAACGAGCCTGCGCAGGAACTACCGCAAATCCTTGCACCGCATAATAACCATACTCGTCAAGAATACACAGGTATGGTGTTGCAGCATTCGTTGGTTTACGTTTAATTAAATCGTGATATTCACCTTCAACTTCATCACCTAAGCCAGCAGCCATCATTGCCTTTAAAGAAGCAATAATAACTTTACCTAAATTTGCAAGTTCGTCAGGTGATTTTTCCAATGCAGGCAACAATACCACTAAAATTCGTCGATTTAATACAACGTCTTTCAAATCAACTTCCGCAAGATTGGTTCGAATAATGTGGCCATACGTATCGGCTAATGATGAAAACACACGTGTTAATTGCATTGTAATAAAACCGTGTTGTTCCAATACTTGAGAAACTTGTTTACCCTTACGTTCTTTATTATAACCCGGCAAGTTATATAAATAGTTATTGATGGGCTCAAGAACAACATCGGGTAAATATTCTAAACTCACGGGTTCTGCTTTATCACGTATTAAAACCTTGTCCATCACCATGGGCTCTAAACGTTCAAGCGTAAAATAATTTCGAATGGTATTAGCATCCAGTAATAGATGACCGCCATCTCTCATCGCAACCAATACTTTCATTAACGCTTCAACGAAAGCAATAGCACGACCTTTCCACATATCACCATCGCCACCACCTTTACTGGAGTCCATAAGACTCACAACAAGTTGTGACAACATACTGGAAGAACCTTGACAGAAAGGATTCATAGTATTGGACAATCGAAGTTTTTGTGGTCCTATAATATCACGCGCACCTGTCATAAAGTTGATCAGCAATAAGTCATCTTCACGACCCATCGCGCGAACCATACCGTAAATCGTAGCGTATAATGCGTTATCACCCTTACCATCCACGTAAATAAATCCACTACCTTGCAGCAAAGCGTTATAGGCAATTGATGTGAGCGCAACTGTTTTACCACTACCAGTTGAACCAAATATCAGCATATGAGTTCGCATATCTTCATTGGAAAACCAAAGTTCTGCATTGGTTTGAAGTTCATTTCCAAGAAAATAAATTCCACGAGATTTTCGCGGTTTCGCTGTACCTGGAATAGGATCATTATAATCTTTAACACCGGCGCTCATCGGCAATTTAAAGGGTAATGCGGTGACGCGCGTATAAGCAACGAGGAAAAATATCACTCCAAGTATAAAAAATACATCTGCGAAAGCAGGAAGCACAAATCCAGTAGCGGCCATTCCAATAATTGTCATTGCCACCATTGGAGGATTTTTAAAATAATCGCCAACCCGCATTCCGAAGGTGCGCGTATCGCGCAACATCAACCGCGGATCTTGCTCGTGTTTCCTTTCTAAACCTCGCCTTACTTTACGCATTATTCCTCATCCGGTTCATAAAGCACATCTGCAACTGCAGATTCCAGCGCTTTAACAGCATTATCAACCATCGGCGTACGCATAGGTGCATTCAGCCTTTTCTCGACTAACCAATGCGCGAACGGCCCACTCACTTCTACAAAAGGCGTTTGCCGTCCTATGCTACCTAACATAAACCATAATCGTCGATCAACAGGCTTCAACCATAAAAATTCAGCAACGGCTAACACACCATCTGCTCTCGATAATTCCATCATAGATGACATCATTGTTAAAACATACGCATGTCGACGTGTTACATATTGCACTTCTTTTGTATTAATATATTTTGCAACGACTTCTTTAACACCAGAAAAATCTAATTTTCCTGCTGCATAGGATTCGGACAATTGAGCCAACAATTTATCAGAATTAACTCGATCACGATTCGCTCGTGCTGCAAAAATTGCAAACAAAGCTTGAATATGCATCGGAAGCGCTTGAACCCCAGTAAAATAATGACCTAATTGCAAAGCAAATAATCGTGCAGCTGCACCACGTACAATAGTCACTGTTACAGGTCTTTTTGAACGGTCTTCCTTGAGTAATTTATTTTGTTTTGCAAATGTCATCGGTGGCGTAGACATTGCCCAAGGCCCTTTATTAATATCTTCTTTAGTAAGCTCCAACTTTGAAATAGGAGCAATCATTTTCCACAATCTTTTTTCACTTTCACGCAGAACAGACATGCGTTGATTAAAAACCCGCTTGAATCTAGAAGCAATACCTGTTTGGATTGTAATA
Source organism: Gammaproteobacteria bacterium (assembly GCA_019748175.1). Taxonomy (NCBI): domain Bacteria; kingdom Pseudomonadati; phylum Pseudomonadota; class Gammaproteobacteria; species Gammaproteobacteria bacterium. The sequence goes on along the minus strand of JAIEPX010000008.1, from coordinate 205,782 downwards.
AAAGCTAAAACGCCCATGACCACAGCAAAAGGTATTGCAAGATACCTTCCTACTAGTGAGCTCACTTGAGAAATTGGGGAAAAATCCATTGTTGATGTAGCGCCAGCTGAAATAATATTAAGAGATTGAATCAAACCGGCGGTACTGGGAACAGGCAATCCTACATAAGATGCAACAGTTCCATACATTTCTAAACCATAACTAATTAACAAAATTTCAAAATAGCGAACTTTAAAAATAGCGGTTCCAATATAAAATCGACCAAAATACCAAGCTGCTAATATACCAGCAACAATCATTACAATAACCCATAGGAAATCGAGCGAATTATCGCCGCCTCCTCCTCCGCCACCTTGCTGCTGTTGTCCAGCCATATTATTCCATCTCACTCAATAGCAATTCGACACATGGATCACTTCGAACGGTACTCAAAGCTTCATCCTACCAACGTAATTATAGCGTATACGAAAAATTTTGTGAGTCTTTATTATTTAGGCGGTAAATCTGTTTGAATTAACTTGAGAGAACCCTCGACGTATTCATACGTTCTACCACTGAGTATAAAACGCTGAATTCCTCCAGGTTTGATTCCACCTTCCTTGATGTTCAAGAGCTCATAACCTAGTTTATCTATAGCTGGCTTCCCTGGCAGACCTTTAACTATATCTTGCCTCTTCACAAGCACAACGACATAACCTTCTTTATTTGGATCGGGACGACCACGAATCATTTCTTTAATGTGTTCTTCTTCTTTGTAAACTGGACGAGTAATACTGTAATCGGTAATACTCTTTAAAGTTCGCTCCCAACTCCGTAAATCATTATAATCCTGCTGAAAAACAGAAACAAAAACGGTTTGTAAATCGTCAAGCTGAGTTTTGGTTACACCCATTGATTTAGCTTGATTTTCAGTTTTTATTTGATTCTGAAGTGTGATTGCTTCTTCACGAAGTTCTTTGATTTTTTTTTCCATATTTTGTAAGAGAAAAGTTTCTTGCCAACCACCAGTAGCAAGAGTTTTATCGACTGTGTCGATAAAACTCTTCAGTGTTTCAAGATCAGAATTATCCTTTTCTTTACTCATTTCTATCCCTTAGTAGCAATCCTGTCTACTAGAACTGTTTAACTATTGGAGGGTGTCTCATTTGCGTGGGTTGGTGTACCAACTTGTAGTTGATCAGCCATCGCACGTAAATCCATTCCAACCGCTTTAAACTCTTCGCTCTTTTTGCGATAAGCTTCAACTCTTGCATTATCTGCAGGAGTTTTATCCGTTTTGTTACTGATAACGGTAACAGCATTGACACAAGTATCTGCATTTTGCATACACGCTACCGCTGCTCTATTCACTAAGCTTTGTATCGCTTCATTAACTTTAGTCATTTCAATCTCCTCCAACCCTGCACTAAACGTGCTATTAATAACGCTGCCCTATTACCTGGAGTTAACTCGACCGAATCCTTGGTCACACCTGTTCTGATTTTCAGAACAGTCCCCTAAAGCCTTCCTTTCACTCTTATGGTAAGTATACCACATTTTTATTAACAAAATGTTAACAACCTTTACTTCCCCTATTCACCCAATCCTAGATAAATAGGCATCCACAGCATATTGGGTTCGAATTACAGAATTCAAGCCCGCTGTCATAGTTTAATTAATCGTACTTTAACTCATCCAAAGGCGTGATTTCCTTTGATGGAGCGGCATTAATCAACTCATTGAGAACATCTGTAATACATAACAAACGCAAAACGGTGGGGGTAACGTCGTCAAAATTGACTTTCACACCCAACATCGAGTCTTCTGCTTCATCAAAAGTCACACCGATTCCATAACCCAAGCAAAGAGAGCACAACTGATCTGCCCTTCGAGATAATGCTGGTAATAAGCCTCTATCAGAAAAGACTTCCTTATGCGTCATAGGGCGATCATTAAAACTAAAATTAGCCCCCATCTTTTTAGCTATGGCGCACATTTTGGTACTGATAAGACTATCGGCTGCCATTTATCTATCCCCAAAAAGGCTTCGCAATTTTTCGTGGCCCGGCCGCTACAGCTCTAACCCACCGACCAAAAATCGCTAATGTAAATCCAAAACGTAATAAGAACGAAAAAAAGATCGTGAATAGTGCAGCAATGATGAATGTCCACAATTTAATGTGTAACAAAAAGAAGAAAAATGGGAATACAGCGCGTGAATCCAAAAAAAAGAATTTCGGATATCTTGCAGAATCACGCCAGCTCGCATTTTGAGTCGGTAATGCCATATTAACTTCCCTATTAATCGTTATGACTGTGTCTATTATAGACTATTTTGGAAGAAAATCTATTCTTGGCGCTTCGCACCCGCTAACAGGACTTTATAGAGACGTTCGGTGATGAGACCTTCTTTGAAGACGCGCTCAGCATCAACTCTCATGGGCTGACCACGCTCTTTTAAGAGTTTACGTGTTAACGAAGTGACTTCGTTATAATTGACTTCTAATAATTTATCGCGGACTTCTTCATCAAAAACCAAAAATTCTCGAAGAGGAACGCGTTTTCCATCAACTGTCGGAACTAATTGTTGCCACATAATGAGTCGCATGGTTTCAATAATATCAATTGTACGACCTTGACGTTCTTCTTGTGAAAAACTTCCGACAAGACGTCGAATAGATTCAGCAACACCCGTACTATGCAATGTGGTATAAACTGGATGGCCCGTTAAGGCAGCTTCAATAACCGCACCAATGGTTTCTGGATCTCGAGATTCTCCCACTAAAATCAGACGTGGTTTACGACGCAATGCGTTGCGCACTCCCGCAGCAAATGTCGGTAAATGACGAGGAATTTCTGACTGACTGATCACCGATGTCGGCATTTGAACCATGTCGTACACAAACTCAATAGGAGATTCGTACGTCAGCATTTTACGATGCCCTTCGGGATCTTCGCTCAACTCACGTATTACCGCGGCTAATAATGTTGTTTTACCGGAACCCGTTGCACCCGTTACATAAACCACACCGTCTTTGGGAGCTAAATTTGCGATCACATTTTCGGGTAAATTCATGCTGGCTAAAGTCGGCGGTTCGTTTGGAATCGTACGCAACGTTAATTGCATTGCCGAATGGCCTTCGACTTGGCATGCAGTTCCATTCACACGAAAACGATATCGTTCATTACGACCCGGTCGAATTTCATAGTGGGTATCAACGTCCTGCCCACTGAGTAATTGCGTTGTACCATTGGGACCATAAATGGAATTTAAAAGATCACCTACTTCAGTATTAGTTAATTTTCGTTTTGTAATTTTATATAAACGACCATAAACCTCCGCGACAACTTCTTCATTAGTCTGTAGCGTCACGTCTGATGCATTCAAATTCGTAGCAAAAGCTAACAAACCATCAAAATTTTCAGGGGTAAAACGCGATGGCTCTCCTGGATAAAGAAACTCACTAGTCGATTTCATATTTTATTTGCCGTATTTTAAGTCAATCGGATGATCATACTTTTCAGATTTATAACGTTTAGGCATTAACATCGCTTTCACTTTAGTTTCATCAGGATCTTTAACTTCAATCATTTGATCAGGTTGTTTTTGAATAGCCGCTTGCCAAGTTTGACTATTAACATTCAACCTTGCAGTATCGGTAATTCGTAATACGCGATCATTAACTCGCATTTCACGATCATCACCTGTAACACCTAAATCAGCCTGCGCAACAAATGGCGCAGTGACCATATTCTGAGCGTACAATTTATGATACAAAACCATACCTTTGAAATCGCGATTTAAACGCATAAGATTTGACTGAAATATTTCATCGGCCTGGTCAACCCCTTTTTGCCAACCTTCGCGTACAAAACAATTCCACATCGCAGCTTCTTCTCTATTTCTTGGAAGCAAGGATGCATGAGGATTTTCAGGTTTTTCGTAGTGCATCCACAAATACTGACGCCATGTCGGCGCATTGCTGACAAAACAAGGTGGGGTAATAATGCGATAAACAGCATCGGCTGCCCTAATTGTTTCGCAATTAGAAATATTCGCAGGATCACGCCCCTCTTCTAAAACGGGTGGTAAAATGTCTTTATTGAGCAACAGTGCTGTGAAATTATAAATTTTATTAAGATTGTGTTGCTGTTGTTTTAAAACGCAATCAATGCGTTCCGCCCGCCATGCAAGACCACCTTGAGCCCCAATCGAAACAGCGGTATCACGCAAAGCATCCTGCCGCAAATTGGCAACCGCAGTTTGACCTCGATTTTGTTTTAACGCAGAAATTTTAATTAATTCGCGAGGCGGCTTGGGCGAAGAAGAACAGCCAACGCAAAGCGCTAGCAGTGCAAAGCCAACAGTGCTTAAAGTTCTTTTCATGGTACTCCAAGAGGTCTAACGAAGATAGCGCAACTCAATCACCCGGTTGCTCGGGTAAACAACGATATCGGCTTTTTTCTGCACTTGGAATGTCACATCGCGCAGAATATCCATTAACGGTACATCTTGCTTACTGATCTGTACTAAAGCAGGAATCGCTGGCTTTGGCCCTAAAACTCGAACACGATAATGACCGGCTTTAGCGATTTTTTCGATTAATGGCTCAACGGGCCCAATCCAATCGATCGAAGCAATTCCAGCCATACCAATTCGAGCAGGATTTGGAGGTTTAGGTAAACGAGCACCAGGATGCACCGCTCTTTCAATCTCAGATAATTCTTTTAGAGAATCGTTGATTGAATCGGCAGACTCAGCAATTTTAACCTCCGCTTCATCATGAGCGCGTGGTTCGAATCGCATTCCTGTCTCGAAAAAACCAGGATCTCGACCAGTAGTTCGCTTATGTATGTTACTCATACACCCGCTAACCAACAATGTCGTACAACAGATAATCAGAGGTAATTTAGCTTTCATAGTCCCTTAAGCCATTCCATTGAGTTGAGCTATTGAACCAACTTGAATCCTAGATGTCAAGCATTCAAATCTGCATGTTGAATAAAACAGTTGCCATGAAAATACTTTTAATCATAAAAATGCGGAACAAATCGAGAGTCCCAGTTAGAAATAGGGGTAATGTCTTCTCTCATTCCAATGCCAGATGCTTGTCCATTAATGATCCACGAACCAATTACGGGGAAATTATTCGCAAAATTTGCAGGTTTGAGTATTTGTTGATACATATATATTCTATGATCCGACTCATCGAAAACATCATCTACATTATCACTATTATGAATCGTAATTTTCACTCCCCCTCGACCACTTATAGGTTTTTTTACAAAATCACCCTGCAATTTTTTATAATCAAAATAGGAGGGAAGTAAATTTGGATGTTCAGGGAACATCTCCCATAACAACACCATCATACCCTTATTACTCAACATCATTTTCCAGGCGGGCTCCATAATTTTAATACTCGTTTGTAAAGTTCGATGATAAAATTCTTCACTCATCCACTCCCACGGAAAATATTTGTACAGATTATTGATAACTTCACGCTTATCATCAACTAAATCAGCACCATTCCAACCAATTTGATCAATATGAACAAGCTTTGTTTTTATGCCGTTTAGCTCCATAGTTTTTGCTAAATAATTCATATTGTCTAGAATTTCCGAATATTCCGTGCGACCAGCAACATGTATTTGACCAATCTCATTACTCGGCCAATTTTCCAAAAGACGCGCTTGAATGGAATTAAACTGCTGACAGTTTGGTCGTACCTGATCCAACCATTGCTTTTGAACTAGACTACCCTCTAACAAACAAACAGGTGTGTCGCCGTTATATTCGAGTAATTTTGGTGGGTCAATACCATTATAGCCAAGATCAAGCCGACCTATTTTCGTTTTGTCCCAATTTTTCCAACTCGTTTCAATTACAGGCCATGCATATTCTGGGATATTCAGTTCATGATAGCGTTGATGTGTAATAATATTATCCACTAGGGCAAGACACATCGTTTCAATTTCATTAGTGGCATTTTCTATGATTTTTATTTCGCTTACATCAAATCGATAACAGCAACTCTCATCCCAATACATTTCATTGTTAAGTGAATGAAAACTAAATCCGAGTGACTCAACCTCGGACTTCCAATGTTTTCGAGGAGATATTAAGATTCTTTCCATAGTAATCTCCTAATCATAAATGTGCGGTACAAATCTGCTCGTATCGCGGGTGATTGGAGTATTATCTTCTCTAACAATAATTCCCGCAGGCTCACCTGCGATTATCCAAGACCCTATTACAGCAAAATTCCCTTCAAAATCTGGTAAACAATGAGATTTTTGAAACATAAATTTACCTGCACCATACTCCCCGCCTGTTGTAATAACCCCTTTTTCAGTAACCATAGAAATATTTGCACCCTCTCGACCTATCATCGGTTTTTTAACATAATCTCCTGGTAATTTTGTATTGTCGAAAAAAGCGGGTAATAAATTAGGGTGCCCTGGAAATAATTCCCACAGTAACACCAAAAAACCTTTATTATTTAAAATCATTTTCCATGCGGGTTCTAATACTTGAATATTTGATTTTAGAACTTGGCTAAAAAATTCATCTGGCATTTGCTCCCAAGGAACTCTCTTAATTAATATCTTAATCGCCTCTCCATCAGTATCAATAAATTCATTTCCGTTCCATTTTACATCATCGATGTATACAGGTTTCTGTGAATAACCAGCTTCTTTGGCTGTGTCACCCAGATATAAAACATCACTTATTATCCAGGGAACGTTTCTTTTCCATGTCAAATGAATCTTTTCTGAAATTATGCGTGACCAAGCAGTCACTAACCTTTCGTGTATAGAATTAAATTGAATGCTTTCGGGATATACATCTTGATGCCATTGCTTCTGAACAAGACTGGATTCAAGGATGCAAGCAGGTATATCGGCATTATATTCCAATAACTTAGGAGGCTGAATTCCATCAAAGCTAAAATCTAGGCGACCGCAGAGGGATTCTTCATTACTATTCCAACTCTTCTCAATTAACGGCCAAGCATATTCGGGAATGTTGAGTTTGGAATAAAGTCCTTTACTCACTATAGAATCTACGAGCTCCAAACAAATGGCATGGATCTCTCGAGTCGCATTTTCAAGCTGCGTAATTTCTTTTTTTTGAAAACGATAACAAACATATTCGTTCCAATAGAGTTCATTTTTCGTTGAATGAAAACTTAGCCCTTGAGATTCCAGCTTAGATTGCCAATTTGAACGCGGAGTACTACTTATACGCTCCATAAAATTAATCTCGTTTAACAATAAAAATAGGGGACGACGCGACTTGCTCCCCGAGTAATAGGTGTATCGTCCTCTCTTATGATGATCCCAGATGACTCACCGTCTATCAACCAAGAACCTATCACAGGAAAATTACCATCAAAATTGGGCAGCAAATGAGCCTGTTGATAAACATAAGCACCATTACCATACGCACCTTCAGTAGTTATCGAGCAAGACTCTGTATTAAGCGAAATATTATGCCCTTCTCTTCCAAGGAGGGGTTTTTTAACGTAATCTCCTTTCAAATCTTTAGGATCAAAAAATGCTGGTAGCAAATTTGGGTGATCTGGAAATAACTCCCAGAGTAAAACTAAAAAACCTTTGTTACTTAATATCATTTTCCATGCGGGTTCAATTACCCTTGTTTTCGAGTTAAGTAAGCGATCAAAAACTTCTTCTAGCATCCACTCCCAAGGGGTAATTTTAAACAGCGTTTCTATAGGCTCATTCTCTTTGTCGAGATAATATCGACCATTCCAACGCACTTCCTCAACATAGATATGTTTGAAGTCTAAACCAGCACGAGCAAGTGTATTTGTCATGTAATTAATCGTTTCCAAAAGCCATGGCGCAGAATTACGGCATGTTAGGTGCACTCTACCAGAGCTCAACCGCGACCACGCTTTTACCAGCCTCTCCTGTATAGTATTCATTTGGTAACCACTAAGGCCAACTTCCTCTAACCAATGTTTTTGTATTAAGCTTGTTTCCAATAAACACAGCGGTGTATCAGCATTGTATTCGTACAATTTAGGTGGATGAATACCGTCATAACAAAGATCTAATCTTCCGATGAGGGGGTGCTCTTTATTTTTCCAGCTAAATTCTATTAAAGGCCAAGCAGATTCTGGAATATTAAGCTTATAATATGTACGTTGCGAAATTACATGATCAACCAATTCTAAACAAAGTCTTTCTATTTCGTTTGTGGCTTTTTGGATTTCTTGAATTTCTTTGCTTGTTAAATGATAGCAAGCATGTTCATTCCAAAAAATTTTATTATTAATCGTGTGATGAGTAAAGCCTAAAGCTTCAACTTGAGCTTCCCATTCAGGCCGAGGATTGATGCGTATTCTTTCCATAGTGATTTTAGACTATGCCATTCTTTAGCGCCATGTCAAGAAATCGTGTTATAGTTGATGCATGAAAATTAATCGAACCTCGTTGTCTTTGGTCATGACAGTGTACATACCGCTGTTTGCCCTCTATTTACTTGTGTATTTATTTAAAAAGCAAGAATTGCTGGGATTTCAACTAGTTCATTGGGTCTTTATTGCCATCGCATTATCACTATTAGTATCACCTAAAAGAAAAGAGTCTTACCCGTGTGGAAATAAGAAACTGCCATGGCCACTCTGGTTGATAGGCACCACTGGTTTTGTGAGCTTGCTTTACAGCTTCTTTTATTTTGGGCACCGTTTTCTGAGTGAAGTGTTAACCATTAACAAACCTATTGATTTGCCAACAATACCCCCACTGGCATCGGGTGGATTATTTCCATGGGCCTTAGTGGCTTTATTTGCGATTATATTACAACGTGTCTATTTTACGAATAAAAATACAGGTCTGATTAGTGATTGTTTAGAACCTATTTTTGATATCTCGCAACACAGTAACGTTGGTAAATATTGCAATACTTATTTAAGGCTGACTATCTTTTTTGCAATGTTGCTCCCCTTGTTCTTTATTGGATCTATAATTTTATTCTTTTTTACACAATACAGGGGTTTGACACTATCTCCTGGTATCAACATGCAAAATATTTTTGCTTCTACCATTTTATTCTATGTCATTAACTTCTCACAATGGCAATTAAGCTTTAATTGGTTGATGAAGAAAAAATTCCCAACTTTGTTGAGCATGTTGATCGTATTATTCTCCGCAATGATACTCCTAGTGTTATTAGTTTCAGGGGCTCAATTATTACCATTGTCATATGTTATCAACTATTATCCATTTGATCCAACAGTCTGGAATACTGTATTAGATATGCTCGATATTTTTATCGCCTTGAGTTGGCTGCCTATTGCAAGCTCAACAATTGCAGTTTTATCTCGTGGTTACAGGAACGATCAAATAATTATAGCAACATTATTCGTCCCACTGCTTACACAATTTTACACAATTTCAGATCTAATTTTTAACAATACACAAATAGCTATTATTTTATTATGGTGCTCAATTTTGTTACTCATGATTTTTTTAAAGGACTCTCTCGTTACCCTGGTGAGCAGGGGAGTATTTCCAACCTCTTTTTCAATGAGACAAAGAAAACCCACACTCTATTTACGCTCTTTGTTGATAACCACCATCGCTTTTATTGGTATTTTTTGGGTGACGGGTATTTACCTTATCTCATTATTAGTCAGTGCATTTACGATTACAACAGCCCTACTCATCATGAGTCTAGTGATTCATTATCCTAGATTCTGCAGCGCTGAAGATTAGGAATATCCTCCGCACCTGCAAGAATAAAAAAAAGGGGTTCTACATTAGTCAGAACCCCTTATGTGTTGATTTTAAAACCGGGAGATGCTTCCTTTAATATATTTAGGGGAGAGAATCACGATCCCCCCCCTAAAACCCCTCATCGCGAAAGGAAAATCTTCTAACACCTTGAATGTAAATGATTTTCCTTGGCCAGGAATTGCTGTATGGATGAATTGCCTATCGCATGTTACAGAAAAAATTATTCTCCGCCAGCACCACCTTCGCCACCACCGCCGCCACCGCCGCCGCCACCACCAGCAGATGGCATGGTCATACCTGAAGTCGTTTTCTCAGCGCCACTCTTAGTTTCAGACTCCGCAGCTTGTAAGGCTTGACCCGCTGCACTGGACTCAACTTGCTGACCTAACCAGCGCAACACACGATCAGGTACATTAAAAATTAAACTGTAGGATTGCGTAACGATTTGCGTTACCAAAACAGAATAAAGTGAAAGGATACCGTAGTACGCGCCAAACCCACCGAGCCCTCCCGCTCCTACTGCTGTAAAGAGAACTGTAACAAAAGGTTTATTAAATATGGTTAATGCAATCACTGACAACAACATACCTGCTAATAATCCCATCACCATTAATGCAGGCCGTAAAAACACGCCCAATAATAACATGATCGCTTGTTCGCCTTTACCTAACATGCCTTGACCTTCAGGGTGGGTAACGCCCAACGCGACCAGCGGCGCGGCAACCATTGCTTCGATAACGGCTATAAACCAGCCAATCACAGTGAACGTATAAATAATGAAAGGTATTAACGGGACATAAATTGAAACCAAGACGCCTTGAACCATGAGTATGAATAACAAGGCCATAAACAATGTCACAAATATTTGCATCATGCCTTGAAACGCATACCCCGCGGAACTTATTGAAGACATCAACGAAGCAAGTAATGAAACGAAAAACATCAACATCGCAAGCCCGATCCAGGCAGCAACCGCTTGGTCAACCCAGGTATGTCCCAATTTTTGTAACTTCATGATGGGATCGCCATTAGAGACCAATGTTTGTATCGACGATAATACTAAGCCACTCAACATACCCATTGGCCCAGCAAGCTCTCCCATATCACCCATATTAAATGAATTGGGAATGACGACATTGGCATTAGCTGCTTGAACCTGATTCGCCAACGCAATTGCTCCCGTAACGTAGGGGGATGCTCTATTTAGTACGATATCAAAAGCTGGGGAATTAATAGAATTTGCGTAATAAGTATTCCAATTTTTAATACATTGAGACTTTAAACTTAGTGGCCCTGATGAAGGAAAATTGATATAGTTACCGATAGCGGGGATACAATAAGCATCCGGAGAGACTAACTGAAACTTGATGGTACCGGCATCGTTGATCGTGCGCTGAATGCCTGATAATTGATAGTAGTAACTACCCGCATACATCCAACCATCTAGTCTGGCTCTAGCCCAGAAAGCATCCATAGTAGTCGGACTGGTCGCTGCCGCTCGAATCGGTAAAAGATAATTGACCCAATTCTGAGCCGCATTCACCAGCTGAGTCTGCACTAAGTCCTGTAACGGACTGGGGTTAGACGTTAAATCGCTCGGATAGGGGTCGGCAATTCGACGAGCAGCGCCGGATAATTGTTGCATCACCGCAACCAATGCATTCAGAACAACGGGATTATTCGTCGCTGTTGGCTGTCCATAAGAAAACTCACCACACCCATTATCGGTTTGACCATTGCCACGATTGGCTGGAAACAGTATTCTCGGATTATTGGGATCCACATACGGTTGATAAGAAGGGAAGTTCAGTACACGCGCTTGATAGATAGGACTGGTATCACCACTCGCGATTTTTTGTCGCGCTTCTTTTTGTAATTCTTTTTCCATTTTCTCGTGATAATACATACACACTTGTGATTCTAAAACAGTACCTGTCATGGTAATTAATGGCGCTAAATTGGTTGATGGCGGCACAAATATTTGGCCTCCACGTTCAAAATAGTCTAAGGCCTGATTCCACACGGTGTTCGCAAAACCAGCACCCTGCAGTACAGCCCACATCACAATAATTTGAATGATCGAATAACCACCGACAGTGGGTGACAACAATCCTATACCCAGCACCGTTCGAATAATGTGAAAACCCGTATTCACTTCTCTCCCCATAAAGGTTCCTTCATGAGAAGAATGAATCACCACTTTTGCCGTAGTCCAAATTAAAAACACACCCGCAATAACCAGGATCCCTAAATTAAAATACTTAAACAAAATACCTAAAATCATGCCACTGCTACCCGACAGCACAGAGCCCACATTACCAAATAATTGTCCTAAGAAATTAAGCGATGGATCTCCTGGTGGTAAATAAAAAATAGCTGCCGTATTGGAAGAAATCGTATCGGCTGCACCTTGCGCATACAGCAATGAAGGGAGTAATGAAAGACAGCTTATTATTAGGTATTTAATCGATGATCGCATTCTTATTTCCTCCCGGTAATAAAATTGACAAACTCAGAAAAGGTACAACCTAATTTTTTCTTTTTCATTTGCAAATACCAGAAGCCTTCTCGATACGCATAAACACCTGCAAGCACAGACAACAACCAAGCAATGAGAAACCCCGAAAAGGTTGAAAAAATAAGTAAATAAAAACCGTAGAAAAATAATAATGAAGCGCATGAGAAATAAATCCAACCGGAAATATAACATTGGTGCATTCTTGTTTGAATATCTTTTTCAGTCAGACTCTGCCGAGACATGGCTTCTTCGAAAGTCTCTCGACGATCTGAAATCTTCACTTCTTGTAAACTTTTAAACGTCTTGGCAATGGTATCGCCAGAATCGCGTAGTCCTTTAACATTCATCCAGGTGGGGAAATCCACCATTGAACGGAAAAATCCTTTCCTTTGGCGTTTTGCCATGAATCATCCCTCTTTAACATTTGAAATCCATTTATGGGGTACGAACCCCTTCGCATGCCGCTGGAGGTATACCACAATTATTCATTTACATCAAAAAAATTTGTAGTTCTTCACCCTTATTTTTTACCACCGCCACCTTTGCTGCTACTCGAACTGCTGTTGCTGCCTGTACTTTGCCCACCCGAGCTGCCATCCTCTTTCTTGTCGTCGCCGCCACCACTGCCGCCACCGCCACCAGTAGGCATTGTCATACCTTTAGTTGTGCTTTCAGCAGCACTCTTAGTTTGAGTTTCAGCAGCTTGCAAAGCTTGTGAAGCTTGGCTGACTTCGACTTGTTGACCCAACCATCGCAACACACGATCAGGTACATTAAAAATTAAACTGTAGGATTGCGAGACGATTTGCGTTACCAAAACAGAATAAAGTGAAAGGATACCGTAGTACGCTCCAAACCCACCGAGCCCTCCCGCTCCTACTGCTGTAAAGAGAACTGTAACGAAAGGTTTATTAAATATGGTTAATGCAATCACTGACAACAACATACCCGCCAATAATCCCATCACCATTAGTACGGGCCTTAAAAACACACCCAATAATAACATTATCGCTTGTTCGCCTTTACCTAACATGCCTTGACCTTCAGGATGGGTAACGCCCAACGCGACCAGCGGCGCAGCAACCATCGCTTCGATAACGGCTATAAACCAACCAATCACAGTGAACGTATAAATAATGAAAGGTATTAACGGGACATAAATTGAAACCAAGACCCCTTGAACCATGAGTATGAATAACAAGGCCATAAACAATGTCACAAATATTTGCATCATGCCCTGGAACGCAAACCCTGCTGAGCTGATTGAGGAGAACAATGATGCGAGTAATGAAACGAAAAACATCAGCATCGCAAGGCCTATCCAGGCAGCAACCGCTTGTTCGACCCAGGCTTGTCCCATCTTTTGTAATTTCATAATGGGATCACCATTAGAAACCATTGTTTGTATCGACGATAATACTAAGCCACTCAACATACCCATTGGCCCAGCAAGCTCTTCCATATCACCCATATGAAATGAATTCGGAATGACGACATTGGCATTAGCTGCTTGAACCTCATTCGCCAACGCAATAGCTCCCGTGACATAAGGCACTGCTCTACTTAAAACGTTATCAAAATTTGGGGACTCAACAGAATTCACATAGTAAGTGTTCCAATCTTTAATGCATTTGGACTTTAAAGTTAAAGTACCCCCGGTAGGAAAATTAATATAGTTACCAATAGCGGGAACACAATAGGCATCTGGTGAAACCAACTGAAATTTGATGGTACCGGCATCGTTGATCGTGCGCTGAATGCCTGATAATTGATAGTAGTAACTACCTGCATACATCCAACCATCTTTTCTGGCTGTAGCCCAGAAAGCATCCATCGTGGTCGGACTGTTCGCTGCTGATCGAATTGGTAAAAGATAATTGACCCAATTCTGAGCCGCATTCACCAGCTGAGTCTGCACTAAGTCCTGTAACGGACTGGGGTTAGACGTTAAATCGCTCGGATAGGGGTCGGCAATTCGACGAGCAGCGCCGGATAATTGTTGCATCACCGCAACCAATGCATTCAGAACAACGGGATTATTCGTCGCTGTTGGCTGTCCATAAGAAAACTCACCACACCCATTATCGGTTTGACCATTGCCACGATTGGCTGGAAACAGTATTCTCGGATTATTGGGATCCACATACGGTTGATAAGAAGGGAAGTTCAGTACACGCGCTTGATAGATAGGACTGGTATCACCACTCGCGATTTTTTGTCGCGCTTCTTTTTGTAATTCTTTTTCCATTTTCTCGTGATAATACATACACACTTGTGATTCTAAAACAGTACCTGTCATGGTAATTAATGGCGCTAAATTGGTTGATGGCGGCACAAATATTTGGCCTCCACGTTCAAAATAGTCTAAGGCCTGATTCCACACGGTGTTCGCAAAACCAGCACCCTGCAGTACAGCCCACATCACAATAATTTGAATGATCGAATAACCACCGACAGTGGGTGACAACAATCCTATACCCAGCACCGTTCGAATAATGTGAAAACCCGTATTCACTTCTCTCCCCATAAAGGTTCCTTCATGAGAAGAATGAATCACCACTTTTGCCGTAGTCCAAATTAAAAACACACCCGCAATAACCAGGATCCCTAAATTAAAATACTTAAACAAAATACCTAAAATCATGCCACTGCTACCCGACAGCACAGAGCCCACATTACCAAATAATTGTCCTAAGAAATTAAGCGATGGATCTCCTGGTGGTAAATAAAAAATAGCTGCCGTATTGGAAGAAATCGTATCGGCTGCACCTTGCGCATACAGCAATGAAGGGAGTAATGAAAGACAGCTTATTATTAGGTATTTAATCGATGATCGCATTCTTATTTCCTCCCGGTAATAAAATTGACAAACTCAGAAAAGGTACAACCTAATTTTTTCTTTTTCATTTGCAAATACCAGAAGCCTTCTCGATACGCATAAACACCTGCAAGCACAGACAACAACCAAGCAATGAGAAACCCCGAAAAGGTTGAAAAAATAAGTAAATAAAAACCGTAGAAAAATAATAATGAAGCGCATGAGAAATAAATCCAACCGGAAATATAACATTGGTGCATTCTTGTTTGAATATCTTTTTCAGTCAGACTCTGCCGAGACATGGCTTCTTCGAAAGTCTCTCGACGATCTGAAATCTTCACTTCTTGTAAACTTTTAAACGTCTTGGCAATGGTATCGCCAGAATCGCGTAGTCCTTTAACATTCATCCAGGTGGGGAAATCCACCATTGAACGGAAAAATCCTTTCCTTTGGCGTTTTGCCATGAATCATCCCTCTTTAACATTTGAAATCCATTTATGAGGTAGGAACCTGCAATATCCAGGTTAACCCCTTCGCATGTCGCAGCAGATATACCACAATTATTTGTTTACTTCAAAAATATATGCATATAAGGGTCTAATGGGTCAAACTATCATTTCTATGATTATTTGCTATACTATAAGTATAAGCCTAGCGATATCAAGGAGGGAGTATGCCAGATCTTAGTAACGAAGCTTGCCATGCCTTTTGGCATGAATATCGAGATCCTATGATTTATCGAGTGGTTAGCTTTATGGAAAGTGTTGAAGAATGGTCTCTCGATAATGACCCTAGCTTGGAAGAATCTATGCGACGGTTAGGCGATGCGCTAGAAGATATTGGCAATATCGATTTACAAAACGAACAAGAATTCATCAAAGTGGCAACGTACATAAAAGCGGGACGCGGATTACGTTTATTGCAAACTCTAGACACAGCCTTCCCGGGTGCGGCATCAAAACTTCTCATGTATGCAGAAGAACATTCTACCTCGAGTGACGACGTCCCTGGTCTTTTCTTGAGGCGAAATATTGTTTTCGAACGATTAAGATTACTTGGGCGTGTTTTCGCCCCTGAAAGATTGGCATTAATAGTCAAAGCAATGGAGAGTGAATAAAATGCGTAACATACTTTTTACAACAACTTTAGCGGCAGGACTCATTTTGAGTCTTTCGAGCAATGCTGATGATAGCGCGCTAAAAGCGTGCTTAGATTCAAATTCGGACAAACCGAATAAGACCACCCTTTGTGATATGCAACAATTGCAAGCTGCAATTGATGCTAGAAATAAAGACCTTGATGAAAAATACAAACAAGCAAAATCTGATCTTCAAAAAGAACAAGACGAATTAAAAAAGAAACAGGCCAGTACGCAACAAAAACCTTCTGAAGGGAGTAGCTCATCGACTGGAAGTGCAAGTAATACAAGTTCTTCCTCTCCAGATAATTCAGGCACTACAAATAATACCAAAACAGAAGATTCTAGCTCAACAAGTGTATCAAGCAGCCAATCACAGCCTGAAAAAGCTACGCAGCAACCGCAATCTGGATATGGAAAAAAACCTTCACCGACTATTCAATGGTATTAACTTACACGTATGAGGTATTGCAATGAAATCTTTTAAGTCACTGTCTCTTTCGGTATCACTCACAGCGGGGCTTGCTTTATTTTCAATAACAGCTTCTGCTCAGAGTGCTGATGCGCAATATATCGCACAAAGTGTAACGAGCGCAGGAAATGGTATAGTAGGTGCAATTAATACTTTTGCTGCCTATGTTATGACGATATTAAAAGCCGATCTTGAAGGCAAACAACCTAATATGGATCAAATTATTGAAATAAACCCTTACCAAAATACGTTGATTGCCACTCAATTCTACGCTACTTCACCGATATCAGAAAAAATCATTAACGATATCATTGGACCTGCAATAAATCCTGGAATGACAGGAGCGATGGCAAGTGACTATGCAGGAGACGTCTTGCCACCAACGAATGTGAGAAATCCCTCAGTCGTTCAAAACTGCGGAAATGCGATGTTTAATTTTGAAACTCTTCTGGGACATTCAAGCTTTTCCGCTCAAAACATGGCTTGTAATCCAGGAAACCCGACAGACATTAGCAACTATGCAAGCAATTACATAAAATATGCCGGTGACGTCGCCCGACAACCTGCAATGTTTTCGATAAATCAACTCGTACAAAATCATACTTTAACTCCCGATCAAGCGACTACTTTACAAGGATCACAAGAGTGGATAGATTTTGAACTTTATCGTCGCCATCTTGTGAGCGTTCAAACAGCCGGCCTTAGCAACTTGTATTATCTTTATAATCAACGTATAGCAGACAGCAATGGCAACAGCCCAGAAATGCTCTCTAACCAAATCGCAACTTGGAGAACCAGCAGCAAACAATGGTATACCGATATGGCAACAGCATTACCTACCGTTTTGCTTCGTGAACAACTTTTTATCTTAGCTGAAATCCAACGTGATCTACACGAAATGCGCAAGGAAAATCAACGTATTTTAGCTTCTGAAGCTATCCTGTTGTTACGTGGTACAGCGCTAAGTAAATCAATTCTTGCCGATAAATTAAACGGCGTTAACTCGAAAATTCAAAACATTGTAAATCCAAGTAGTGGCACATCTACCTCACCATCAGCATCGGGTGCTCAAGGTACGGTTTCTAAAGCAGTATCTGGATCGGGATACACATTTCCAACGGGGTCAGCAGGCTCTGAATAAAGGAAAGGGGTCAGGTCTAACATTGAAGAAGGTGTCAGATCTAAGATCAATGCATTCTCAAAACTATTTTTGAGAGTGTATTGATCTTAGATCTGACACCTTCCTCTTTTATTTATTTAGCCAATCGAGATATTTTTTTACACCACTTGCAACATCGTGAAATTCTTGCTGATATCCTGCATTACGCAACGCGGAAATATCCGCTTCAGTAAAACTTTGATAACTTCCCTTTAAATGATCTGGAAAAGGAATATATTCAATTTCACCACGCTTATGCCAAGCAATTACCGCATTCGCTACATCATTAAATGGCTGACTTCGACCTGTGCCGACATTAAAAATACCTGATTGTTTTGGATTATCAAGAAACCACAAATTAACAGCCACTACATCATCAATAAACACAAAATCTCGACGTTGCTCACCATTTCCATAACCATCTGTTCCTGCAAATAATTTGACATTTCCTTTTTCTTTTATTTGGTTATTTAAATGAAATGCAACACTTGCCATGCTGCCTTTATGCTGTTCACGTGGGCCATAAACATTAAAATATCGCAGACCTACGACTTGAGAATGATCCGCGGGTAATACACGGCGCAAGTAACGATCAAGCTGATATTTTGAATATCCGTAAACATTTAATGGTGATTCGTTACTAGGATCTTCAGTAAATTTTTCGTTTGAACCATAAACAGCTGCACTGGAAGCATAGATAAAAGGAATTCGATTTTGCAAAGAATAATGCAGTAATGTTTTTGTGTACTCATAATTATTCTGCATCATCATCCGACCATCCCATTCAGTAGTACTGGAACATGCGCCTTGATGAAAAATTGCTTGAATATCTTTAGCATTTATTTTTCCACTGATAATTTCATTGAGAAAATCATCCTTATCCCGATAATCTCGAATGTTGCAGTCAACGATATTAAAAAATTTTCGGCCGTCAGATAAATCATCCACTACGAGCACATCGTTAATTCGACGTTTATTCAGTGCATGTACTAAATTACTACCGATAAATCCAGCACCACCGGTTACAATAATCATGCTATTTCTCCATCAACAATTTTCTTTAACATTCCGGTTGTGGAATGCCCATCAACAAATGATAAGATCCGCACACTGCCACCATTTGCTAGCACTGCGCGTGAGCCCGCAATTTTATCAACTTCGTAATCACCACCCTTTACTAAAATATCTGGAAGAACTCGTGTTATTAATCTTTCCGGGGTGTCTTCACTAAAAGGAACAACCCAATCGACTACACGTAATGCAGCGAGCATAGACATTCGATTCTCTAATGAATTAATGGGGCGTGTTGGGCCCTTTAAACCAGCGACAGAAGCATCATCGTTCACAGCAACAATTAATCGTGTACCTAACGCTTTCGCCTGTTGCAAATAAGTGATGTGTCCAACATGTAAAATATCAAAACAGCCGTTTGTCATCACGATGGTTTCATTGTGTGCACGGGCATCTGCCACACTCACCATTAATTCTGATTCTGTAAGCACCCCTAATTCTGAATTTTCTTGTCGCTGCAAGACTCGTCGTAATTCTGGAACAGTGACTGTAGCCGAACCTAATTTAGTTACAGAAATTCCCGCTGCAGCATTCGCTAAATAAACAGCATCTGAATAGGAAGCACCTGCTGCAATGGACGCTGCTAATGTAGAAATTACGGTATCGCCCGCACCGGTAACATCGTAAACTTCTTGTGCACGCGCTTGCACATGCAAGGGTTCTTCATTCGGTTGAATAAAACTCATACCGTGTTCACCACGCGTGATGAGCATCGCACCAAATTTATGCTCTTTTATCAGTGCGAGTGCATTTTCTGTAATTGCATTTTCACTTCGAGAAGGTCCAACAACGGCTTCAAATTCTTTCAAATTGGGCGTGATAATTGTAGCACCATAATATCGACTAAAATCGCGTCCTTTTGGATCTACTAAAATAGGTTTTTGCATTCGATTCGCGAGCTCGATGATAGATTGAACATGTTGCAAAACACCTTTTCCATAATCCGATACAATTAAAACATCGGCTTCAGCTAATTGTGATTTACACTCTTCAAAAAGTAGCGTCGGATCGACACCGTGAAAACTTTGCTCAAAATCGAGACGAATTAATTGTTGATGACGCCCTAAAACGCGCAATTTGCTCGTCGTCGGTAATGACGGAACTCGTTGAAAATGACAAAAGACACCCGCAACTCGAAGCTCTTCTTCAAGGCGCTCGCCCGCACTATCATCTCCCACCATGCCCAATAAACGAACATCACATCCTAAGGCTTTAAGATTTAAAGCAACATTACCTGCCCCACCAGGTCGCTCTTGCATGTCTTTAACATGAACTACCGGAACAGGTGCTTCCGGGGAAATACGCTCAGTAGCCCCATGCCAGTATCTATCCAGCATCACATCGCCAAGAACTACAACCTTGACCTTCTCAAAATTAGGCAGTGATAATGTCATTTTTTCTTCCTATACAGTCTTCCGAAGGCTATGATACTAACACTTAGAGGCTGTGGGTCAAGACAGGAAACTCAACCATGAATCGCATCAGCGTGATACTAATCACTAAAAATGAAGCACATGATCTGCCTGATTGTTTGGCGTCTATCAGTTGGGCGGACGAAATCATTATTTGCGATTCCGGAAGTACCGACGCAACACTGGAAATCGCTCGCCAATATACGCCTCATGTCTTTAGTACAGATTGGCCAGGATTTGGACCTCAAAAAAACCGCGCCTTGTCAAAAGCTACCGGAGAATGGGTGCTTTCCCTTGATGCTGATGAACGCGTTTCTAGTGAATTACGCGATGAAATTAAAAGCCTTCTAAATCGCAATGATGCAGCCGATGCGTATGCTATTCCTCGGCAATCGCTGTATTGCGGCCATAAAATTCGATTCGGAGATTGGCGGGGTGATCGTGTCACACGATTATTTCGTCGAGAAAAAGCGCAATTTACTAATGTGCTTGTGCATGAATCATTACAGGTGAATGGAACCACGTGCTCCGTAAAATCGCCGCTGATTCATCTTGCTTTTAAAGATTTCAATGAAGTGTTGGCTAAAATGGATCAGTACTCTTCTCTTGGTGCTCAACATCAGTTTGCAGCGGGAAAATCAGCGAGTTTTGCTAAAGCCCTCATTCGCTCATTGTGGACATTTTTCCGCGGCTATTTGCTTCGACTAGGATTTCTGGATGGCAAAGCAGGCTTCCAACTCGCTATTTCAAACGCTGAAGGCTGTTACTATCGTTACTTAAAGCTCAGCCATTTGTCGAAGAAGCGTTCCGCTTCTCCCGGTTGAGAATTAGGCCGAATATTGCGTTTTTTCAGCGCTGCGTCTCAATCGATCCCAATCACGGAGTTTTGCTGCATCGAATTTCGATGAAGGCTGACCAAAATAGCGCATGTGATCTAAATCTAGAGCAAGGGGCTGATAATCGACCAGTAAAATATTGTTATATTGCCAATCATCATGTGTAAATCCTGCAGCATGTAGTTTTTCAGTCATGTGATGAATAGCTGCTCGAACTTGTTCACCGTATTCAAAATAATCTGGGCTGGATCGAAAAAAGTGGCTGGCTAAAGTTCCTTCACAATACTCTGTTATGTAATATGCCACGCCCCTTAACGGTCCGACTCGTTGCTCAATGACCGCCACAGGAACAGGGGTCGCAATTCCTGCGCGAAACAAGCCCAGTGCATTACCCCATGACACCATAGCACGACTTGGTAACAAACAACGGCGCAACCAATGACCAAAGCCTTTTACGTTATACCGCTTCACCACCCAATCATGACCCGCTATGTTAATACGCACAACTTTCGTAGTATCACCCGGTTTTTCTTTAAAGGCTGACACTCGATTCGATGTCAAAAAAGAATCTGGGTCACGAAAAAACGCCTGCAGTTCCGGAACATCGTAGCATTCCAGGCAGTAAAGAAACTGACGCCAATTTTTCTTGCCAATAATAGTGAAGCTTTCCATTTATCTACTCTCAAATAAGCATACGTTAGGTGATTCAAACGCTGATTCTACCTAACTTATTCGATAATGAAAGTGATGGAGTGAGTTAAGTCAAAAAACATTAAGCTATACTAATCGAAAGCAACAATTTTCTTTGTTTTATCTTCAAGCCCATGTTCTTCGTATACTTCATCTTCCTCAGCGCAGTCTCTTTGTTCACGGTCATATTCTTCAATTGCCCTTTCCGCTTCAGCATCATCAAGAACTTCCTGAGAGTCATCTGATAGGTTACTTGATTCTCGATTTGATTCAAAAAGAGTTGAAATAAAACTAGAGGGATTGCGATTAAATATCTTGTGATCATTAAAAATGTTTGGAGTAGATGTTAAACTTGTAGGTTCCACATTGTGATTTTCAATGAATATATCAGTAATATTTGATGCATCAATTTGAGAGCATTGTGTAATAGTGTAATCAGCTGTGAGATTTGGCATTATAAACTCAGTAATATTTTTTGCCTTATTATTAGGATCTTTAACTACACCCTCCATTTTACGTATATTTTCTAATTGATCAATAAATGAATAAAAGATGAGGATTGCTTGACCGTCTAGTTGTTTCTTCATCTCAGGCGGGACTTCTAATGGTTTATTATCTAACGTATAGGTATATCCGAATGATTTCCTTTTCTTCAATGGCTTATGTTTCTCTAGCCAAACTTCATAATAACGAATATCAATATAAAATGGCCTTCTTTCGCTATTGCTCATTTTTCTATAAACAGTTATTAAAAAAGCAACTATATCAAAATAAATATGGAATTTAGTATCATTATACTGACTTAATTTATGCTTATCAATTTCAAACAATATAAAATTATTTTCCATAATTATTATTGCTTTATCAATAATACTCAAAGCATGCGACAACTTATCAAGAGCATAAAAACAATGGCTAATAGTTAATAGAATTTCACACATTTCAATTTCATAATGATTAGGCGATTTCATAAAACGATATTTGAGTGCTTTATTTGTATAATGCAAAGCTTTGATATAGAATTCACATTTGTAAACCTTTAATTTTGTATCAGCTCTGTAATTTATTGCTAAAAGATATGATTTTGCCAAATTAAAGTAAGATATAGCAATCAGATTATATGTGTAAGGACACTTAAGTTTTTTTAAAAAAGGGATACATTCAATTTTGTATAAATCGGTAATCTTATATAAATCAAATAATTCAGGAGAATTTAAGGTTCCAGCGTAATTGTTGACACAGGTAGAGAAGTTGACGTAATCTTTTTCTCTTTCAAAATCTTCGAGAAGTATCTGAAATTTTCTATATGATATTTTTATTATATCAATACCTTTATTTTTAGACTTTTTTCTTCTCACATTAGCTCCTCCTCTAAATCTTAATAACCCAAAACCACCAACACCCGCCTCAAACCATATCAAACCCAATCCGCTATTCAATGTGAGTAGATGTGCATCATTATACAAGAGCCCCGATGAATATATTTGAATAGCTTCCTTTTTATATCGCTCAGCTAGATCAAATTGACCCAAACGACGCATTGATTCTGCACAATTAGAAAGCACTATCGCCGTTACATGATGAGAAGTGCCAAATAAATCTTTCGCTTTATAAATAGAATTGTTCAGTGCCTGGGTAGCTTTATCCAGGTCATTAACTCTAGACCATGCTTGACCTAAACAAAGATATAGATACGTTTCCTCTTCAGAGCAATAATCTGAATAATCACTACGCCGTATTATTGATAAAGCTTTTCTACAGACATGTATCGCTTTATCATGTTTCTCTAAATCATAGTAGATCTCAGCTTTTAATTTAAGAGACCTAACATATGACCTTGAGCGAGGCCCCGATTGAGATTTTGTTTGTTTTAATATTTTATTTATTTCTTCTTCAGCTTTATGAAATTTGTAACGATGTATATACACATTTACAAGATTATGCTTATACGTTATTAGAGAATCAGAAGGATACTCTGGAGATCTAAATAATTCAAATTTAACTGCAATATTCCCAGCCAATTCTGCATTAATATAGTCTTCAGCTTTATCAAGCGTTAAACAAAGATTAGATAACATCTCTGACACGCACTTAATTATTTCATGCATCCATTTTTTTCTGGGCAATACCTCTTTAAGATCAAACATTGAACTAAATTCGGTCAATTTTTCTAAAACAATAGGCATCTCATCTTCATACTTTGAATCTTCGATGTAGGGTACTAAAGAGTTCAAAATGTAGAAATCAGAGCACGCTTTCTCACTAAATAAAATGCTTTTTGAAAGAAAACAAATATAATTTATTACAGACCTGTATATTTTGAATTCTTTGGCTGAAAGATCAAAATTGTCTTTTTTTATTATTCTTTCAACTAACTCCTTCATCTTAATGATAAAAAACTCAATTCCTATACCAACCATTATAGTTTTAATATGATTAATAATAGCTAACTTATAGTTTCCAAGCTCTTCATAAACGCATGCCAAATGAGAATAAATTGCTGTTTGTTTTGGGTAAATTCGCGACGCATTTGAATAAACTACAAATGCTCTTTTAAAATCAGCTTTTTTAAAATACGCTCTTCCAAGACAATTTATACACCAAGGTAAAAAGTTATTTTTAGAATTATCATCATCAGTCACATTATTAACAGAATCGTCATTTTCTAATTCTTCAATTATCCCCTGGTTATCTTTTATAAAATATTGCCGAAGGTTTTTAACTAATAGTTCTGAGATTTGATTTTCTAAATAACGAATGAGTTCATCATGTTCATCTTTCATATCAAATATTCTTATTTGAGCAACAGACTCAGAATTTAAAAATGCATCTACATTCGAGAAAGGAAATTCTTCACCTACACTATCAACAAATTCATGCATATATATTTCAAGCGGTAATAAAGTTTTAAATATAGACGATATCGATTCTTCACTATATCCAGAATAATTTACAACAAGATCATCGCATTGAGAATTATTTTCTAGGTATACAACCGTTCTCAGCATGGTACATGTCGAAACAATAGATATTAGGTAATAATATGCTATTTTACTAATCAATTCTTTTTCATACATTTCACGAAGTCTTGCCCAAGAGCTAGCTGAACTTAGGTTATAGTATATTGCGAGTAAATCGATTAACATATTAGGTAATCGATATAATCCATACTTAACGTTTAATACACGACCTTGATCTTCTAGCTTTCCTAGTGATACTCGAAATCTAGCTAACACCACATTCATAGAATCAAATAAAAAGCTTCTGTAATCAACTGTATTAATAAGGGCATTCTTTATTCGGATGAAATCTACTACAATGCTTGAACCAAACTTAGTCGAGTATATAATATTTTCGGAGCTTAATGTGTTTAGTATCGTCCAAAGAGTAGAATTTCGTTTTATGAAGTCAATACTGAGATACCGACTTATCTCATCTGGCGTTCCAATTAACTCATGCTCACCTTTTTTACCCAAAGGAGTATTTTTACCAGGGTCAAACGTAAAACCCTTTGGGATACTTTGATCGAAAGTAAAATCAACACCTGGAGGAAAATCACTCATCTCTCCCCTAATGCGGGTTTCACCGAGATTTGCTATCTTGATATAAAGGTATTCTGTTATGATACGAAAATAATGCTTTATATTTATATCTTCTTCACCCTCATTTCTTTCATATAATATCGCAAATTCTAGATCAGAGTAAGGCGTCATTTCACCTCTGGCAGTAGATCCTAACGGTATAATTGCAAATTCACAGTGGGGACGCCAAAAAAATGGCAAAACCTGATTAATAATAATATCCCTAAGAAAATCTCTAAATAATGAGCTGATTTCTGAGTGGATCTTTTCAGAAGCATATGAATCTATTTGCCCTTTATTGAAAATATGTTTGAAGAGTTTTGTTTTTTGAGCTACATAACTCCTTATCAAGCTAATCCTATGTCTATTAAGTTTATTTTCATCAAGACATTGTTGTAAATTTTTTATAGCGTGAGAACTTTTTGATAAATTTATTTTGATAAATTCCATTTCTTGAGCAGCTATCTTTTTCTCTGCCTCTAATTTTTCAGCAGGATATTTACATGCTACAGTATTTAATAATAATACAACCTTTCTTATAGTTCTTGAATTTGTTTCTGTTTGTGAACAAGTCGATTGGTTGTGCTTTGCGACATAATCTAAATAAATCTGAGCAATATTATGGATTTCGGGTAGCGAAGAGTCCTTATTTAAGATAGCGTTTATAACCTTTTGATCTTCAGGATAACTAGAATCATCGGACTCAACATTTTTTTTGGTGTTTTTTATTAGGGCAGGCGAATCTTCCTCTTCTTTGCCTTTTTCGTTTTTATCCTGCAACTCGCCTCCCTCCGCAATGATGTAAATTTTCTATGATTATCTAATTATATAAGATTTTATCTCATATTTTCTTCGCAAAAAAACAGGCCCTCTGTTATAAAAAAAATTAACTCCACTCAAGTTACCAAATAAATTTCCATTATAAACTTATTCACATCAAAATTTATTTTTCAATTCCTCTCTTTCTTCATCGGTAGGCTCTTCTGATGATTTCTTGACCACTTCATTTCCACTCAATATCGGCGAGTCTCTTAAGACGCGAGGTGATGATAACTTGCCAATTTGGATTAGTAATGCATCGGCCTCTTCTAATTGAGTAGATTTAATCTCTTGACGAATGGAAGAACATAATTGTGCTTTCTCACGTGCTCTTTTTAAATCACCTTTCTCTAATGCGATTATCGCTAACCCATACGCTGCATCTGCTAGTGGAAAGTTTCTTTTCCCAGAGCCACTATTTTTAGCGATTTCTAAATCATAGGCTGTTTGAAATGACCGGGTTGCTTTTTCCAAATCCCGATGTGGATTTTTTTTATTCAAATATACTTGCCCCAAGACATTATAATTTTCAGCTTCATGCTCGTACCTTTCTTCTTTGACAGCCAATACATTTAACAGATAATGTTCTGCTTGTTGAAAGTATTCGCCTGGTGTTTCAAGTCGTTCTCCTAACGTAATGCAAACTAAAGCTAATTTCCGGTTACATACTCGCAAGTTAAATGGATCTTTATCAAATTCTCGTGATGGGGATCCATCATCAGTCAAATAGCTTTTACTATCACTCAGTAATGCCTTATAGTCTGCCAATAAACTTAATAATTCCTCTATACCTGCATGCGCTCGCTTATCCGAACGCAAGGACAACAATCCACGTTTTGATAGGAAATAATAATCGGGGCAATGTCCTGTCTTTTGTTCAATCACAGAACATAGCGACTTACATCGCTGATAATAATCAGCCTTTGTAAGGACAGAAGTGGATGGCAATCTACTACGCCCTAAAATATAAAACATCGCAGCGTAATAGTGCGGCCAAACTGAATCTACTAGAGATAGTTTTTTGTAGATAATTTCTGGACTGTCATGCAAAATGTCTAATTTACTGAACATGCCTAATTTATCGATAACTGACATGGCGTCTTTAGGCACTTGTGATTTATTACTGCCCATCGAGTCATACATAAAACATCGTGTTTTATAAAGTGGTATTAGAACATTTATAAGTGCTAAATCATTTATCTTCTCAAAATCATTGCACAGACATAACAGTGCATCCACATGAGGTAGAAAACATAAATTTTCTCCGAACCGCTTTTCTTCAATCATATCCTTGTTAGTAAAATGATTTGATAAGAGTCTGGCGGCTGTTTTTAGTGCCATACTTTGTTTTTGATGATATCGAGACGATAAAAAGAAAGGGTCTGCCAGGGACCATTCATTATTGACTAAACTACGCGTAACCTTATGCATACGGATGGCGGAGTCAGCACCTGCAGACAAAGGTATTAAAAGTGAGCCACTATTACGGATAAGCTGATTTAAATAAATTTTACAATATTCATTACTGAACTCTGGATGTAGGGACTTTATATAATCCAACAATAATATCATTGGTATATGTGACACATGGAGTTTGCTGGACAAAAATATCAACCCCAAAACCTCATCAGCTTCACCACTATCCACATTCGCTATTGAATTAAGGCTGAGCAAAGTTGCTGCGATAGTTCCACCTCGATAGTTTACTTGTTGCGAAAGTGTAGCAAATTCTCTAGTTAATTGTTTTTTAGAAGATGTAAAAAGCGTTAAAAAATCACTGAGTGAACTAGCTTCCCTGCGAATAAATTCACCCGCCAATGCTATACTGAGAGGAACATGCTCTAATGCTTCTAAGACGTGTTGAGCTTCTCTGTAGGTATATTTACGGCTGCTTCGCTTATTCAGTAGGTCAATTGCTTCACCGGAAAGCATTCCCTCATTGAGATTGATGTTTTCCATTTGAAGACCTCGGGTATTTTTCAGAGAATTTTGTGTTGTTACCCAAAGATAACCGTTGGTGGTAGCTTTGGGAATATAGTCACTAATGTGTATATCACCCTTGGAAGCACTTGAGTCATTATGACCTACGTTATCAAACACCCAAAGAAAATTAGGAAATTGCGTTAATTTATTGTGTGTGTCATGAATAGCATCCAAGGAAGCTACGTGCGGGCTCGCTTGATTCTTTACGGCAAGAGGCAGTTCACGGAAACTATTCCACAATGTGCCTGAATTGGTCGCATCAAAAATCCATACATGTAGCCTGCTTGATTCACTGAGTTGTTCCATTCGCCATGTGTGCCAAAAATGCTCCTCCATATACTGGTGAGCCATATGGTAGGCAAGCTCACTTTTGCCCATACCACTCATCCCTTCGATCGAGATTCCCATTAGGTGTTTATCGTGATTATTTTTTAAAGGGTAAAAAGTACTGAGCAACTTTGATTCATGGTGCGTGTTAACATAGCAAATGTTGGGCGAATAGTCATCAAGATTACTATGCTCAGCATAGCGTTTTAGATAAATTTTAATCTTATTTTTGTTTGCTTTGTCTTCACCCAATTGATATTTGTGTAATTCTTTTCCTCGACTCTCCAGGTATAATGTTGTGCCATCATAACCTGATTGCATCAACTCGATTTGTTTATCATTAGAAAGGTTGAAGTCAATCAGACTCACACCCCGAGTGTCAACAATAACATGGCGAGGAATTTCATTAGGGTCACCAACGACAGCTTCCGCTAGTTGTCTATCCATATAATGAGATTTTTCTTTTGCGCGATCACCATCTTTATATTTTTTTTGATAATAGGTGACTTTAGCATTATGCCACAACCATCCTAACCTACTCATCTTACTTGCACGTTTATCAACCAAGACAAAACCTAATGTCTCATGATTTTTAACTTCTTCTTTTGGTGATTTCTTTGGATCGGGGAAGGTCAAGTACTGCTGCTGATCAAATAACCGATATTTATAATTTTCCAAGTTACCACCATCACTACCGATAGGGTCTCCTTTAATGATATTTCCTTTATCGTCCTTATATCCTAATTTGCCGTGCGTAAACGCATACTGTATTGACATCGACACACGCACTGAATCAGCAATAATTAAATCTTTGTCATATAACGTAGGATCCTCATTAGCATAATAATCTAATACCTCGCTCGTGCTGATTCTTTGATATAACTTACCTGAAACTGGAGCGTTGTGAGCCTCTACCACATACAGGTGTTTATAATGCTTTTCTTTACGATGACTTTCTGCTTCAATCAGTTCAGTGAGCTGTCCATAGGTTAAATTATTGTATTTTTCTCTCAGTACAATGGACTCTTTTTCACGATCTACATTTGGTTGAGTATTACAGCGATGCGCTAATTCAATTTCAACGACTTTCTCAGTCAGTAATGAATTTAACCAATCTCTAAAATATTCACCATCTGACAATCCTTGATTATTGTAAGCTTTAGAGAACAATTTAAATGTCTGCACTGGATGCTGCAATCCTGCTTTTATTGTTCGTAACTTTGGAAATGAGAAATAACGCCCCCCGGGTGCTTGATATGCAGTAAGTAATGAAGCCACGACTTCTTTTTCGTTTGGCTCAAGATTACTGGTTAAAAATGATAACATGATTTGAGTGGATATTTTTTCGCGTATTTCACCTGAATGGTAGCCTGCTGCAATCAGCGCAGCGGTGATCGCACCGGCGGAACTACCTCCCACACGCTTGACATCTGGCAGATATCGGCCTTGGTTGTTTTCAAGAGCCTCAAGTACGCCTTTGAACGCAATTCCCTTGGGCCCGCCACCTTTGAAGACCAGGTTAGTAATACGTAATTGGCTGTCTGCACTTAAAGAATCCGAATTATCAGTCTGATTTTCGGTTGATTCTGCCGCCGAATTTGCGAATCCTAAGATTCCTGAAAAGAAGAAAAAGTAGGCTACGGATGTAAATGATTTTTTTTGTAAATGCCCACCACGCATTATCTCTGAACCCAACGTTGATTGTTGTAAGGGACGGCGATAATGACTGAGGAAGCTTAAATGTGGTCGAGTCGAGAATATACGCGTCATTTTTTTCATTGGAAAATCCTTACCTTAATTTAAAATTACACCATAAATACTATGGAAGCAGTGTTTCAAGCCATTGGTAATGTGTATTTTCCGCTACAAAATTTAGTTGCTAGTGCCATAGCAGCAAAACTTCATTCAGTGCTGAGCCTTTATACTATTATTTTTAGAGCATGTCAAAATATTCCAGCCAACGCCAACATCTTCGCTGAATAGTCACTAATTGCTTGGTCGATAAGTTTATTACTTTATGATGCTAGTATTTTTCTCATTAGTTGATTAATAAACCACTTGTAACTTTTTAGCATCAAGTTAATAAATTATCTTTTTCAGTCCCGGTGCACTCCGTTCTTTTTTAGCCCTGCGATAATGCGTTCATCCTTCGTTTCCATAAATCTCTCCTAACAAGTTGAATATTACAGATTTGGATTTAGTGATATTTCAATTTCCTCATTCTTTGAATTTGTTTTGTTTGGCGCTTTACTAGCTAATATCGGCGAGTCTCTTAATACACGTGGTGATGATGGTTTGTCTATTTGGGTGAGTAATGCATTAGCCTCTTCCAATTGATCAGACTTTATCTCTTTTCGCATGGAGATACACAGCTCTGCTTTTTCTCGGGCTGTTTTTATATCACCTTTTTCTAATGCAATAACTGCTAATCCATACGCTGCATCTGCCAAAACGAAATCTCGCTTGCCTAGACCTCCATTTTTTGCAGATTCTTGATCATAGACTTGTTGAAAATAGCGCTCTGCCTTGGCAATATCTCGGTCTGGAT
Organism: Gammaproteobacteria bacterium; assembly: GCA_019748175.1. Lineage (NCBI taxonomy): Bacteria > Pseudomonadati > Pseudomonadota > Gammaproteobacteria > Gammaproteobacteria bacterium. The sequence goes on along the minus strand of JAIEPX010000008.1, from coordinate 174,663 downwards.
TGTGTTTATGGCAATACAGCATTCCCAATGTGTTTTCATATTCCCCACCTTGTTCATACTGCATTCCCTCACCACGAGCAGCCAATAAATAGGTTTGTGCTTTTTTAAAATAATCACCCATCTTTGTTGCAGCGACTTTCCCTGCCAGTACCATACACACCATCGCCAATCTTCGAGCACATACACGCTGATTGAATAAATCTGTTTGAAAATTTTCTATCTCGTTGTGGTCGGTTAAGTAGGATTTATCATCGAGTAGCAAATGCTCGTAAGCTTCTATTAATTCCTTTAATTCAAACACACTGGCCTCTTTGTGTGCGTTAAAACGTAATGATAATAATGAGCGTTCGGATAAATAGCGATAATGAGGGCAACGTCTAGTTCTATGTTCAATTACATCAGAAATAGAGATACATTCTTGAAAATACTTCTCCGCTACACTGATAGGTGATGTCGATACTGGATGCACTGCAGTGCGGCCGAGGATGTACATAATGGCAACGTAATAACGTGGCCATCTGAAGTTCAATGAGGCCAATTGCGTAGTGCGATGTTCGGGTGTATCGATTAATACATCGATTTTAGCGCGTTTGAGTAATGTACTTCGTAATCGCGTCGCCATGGGTGGAACTAAACTTCGCTTCTCACCAAGGGATAATTGCATAAAACAGCGACTTATATAAAGTGGCAAGAGAGCGTTGAGTAATTCATTATCGCCAATCAATTCTAATTTAGGACAGTGAGCCAATAAAGCATCGACGTGAGGCAGTAAGGCTTCATTACAATTAAATACTACGCGCTCTGTCATTGCTTTGTCAGTAAAGCGCTGAGATAAAATAGCAGCGGCTGCAAATATAGCATCGCGTTGTCTTTTTTGGTGCTGAGCTGATTGATAAAGTGGCTCATCCAATGACCATGCATTATTGATCACAATCCGAGTGACAGGATGCAAACAGTAGTTACCCTCACCATCTGATTGAATGAGAGCTTCGCTTGCCTGGATCACAGTACACAGCATGGATTGATTTGTTTCATTGCTGGCATCGGAGAATTTTAGTTGCAGGTAATCTAATAGTAATTCTTCGGGAATACTTTGAATATTGAGGGCACTGCAGAAATATAATAGGTCGAGTGTCGTTGTATGGATAGGATTTGCTGACTGATAAAGCTGAGATAATACGCATCGCTCAATCGCAGCTTGTGAACCTGCAACTAATCTTGGATGCAGTCGCTGTAGTTTTTCATCGGCAAGTAATTTCTTTCGCAGTTCCTCTTCATAGTGTTTTGTTTTATCTGGGTTGGCTTGAATGAGTTTTTTGACTTTTGCTAATAGTTTTGCTTTTTTCGATGGGTAGGATTGTTTATCCGCCTTTTGCTGGATTTGGAAACCGCGAAATAACTTCTGCGCTGCCTCTAGCTGATTAGAAACACAATACACTTTAATCAAGAGATAATGCGCTAAATAATACGCCTTGAATGAGAGCTTGTTTTCTTGATCAAGCAGGCACTGTAAATATTGATCAAGCGTGAATCTTTCAATCAGACCATAACTAAGCATTTTGTCAAGCTGCTTTAAATCAATGGCTTGCTGCAAAAGCGTAATGACTTTATTACTACCTAAGTAATCTCTGTTTTTCCATAGAAATTGAGCATACTCCGTACAAACACCTGCCTTGCCATCAAGTTGTATTGCCCGTTCAAAATAGCCTTCGGCTTCTTTGATATATTTCATTGCCTGCCCGTCTTCACCTTTGCTCTGTTCGATGCATGCCCGCACATGGATAAGACAGGCCAAATTATGATGGGCATGTACATTGTCCGGTGCTAATCGAATCAGAATACGGTAACTTTCTAAAGCTGCGGTCAATTTATTTTTTCCGTAACACTTGTTTGCCAAGTCTTGATGCGTCTTAGGATCTAGCACTGCCTTATGATCTTGAGAAGGAAATACTTGCGAGTAACATACACTCGCAGATTTAGTATCCATCGGTTCTTTCAGCAGATAGAAGTTGACTTCTCGAAGATAAGACTCTTCTCGAAAACTTTTAGTATCTTTTAGCGTGTGGTGTTCAGCTAGCTCATAAACTTTGATGGCCGCATCAAATAACCTACGTGCCTCCATATAGCGTTGTTGCTCTACAAATACTAGGGCCTGATAACACTTCATATGAGCTACAAAGAGATGATTAGGGTCGAGAGTAGCAAACATCCCTTCAGCTTTAGTAAACGCCTCGATTGCCTTGGGATACTGAATCTGATCTAAATACACTCTCCCTAAAATAAAGAGTACCTCAGCAACGGAGGGGTGCTCGGAGCTTTGGTGAGTGTTTGTTCTAATCTGTATTGCCTTCTCAAGCAGCGCGATCGCCTCGGGATATCGGAATTGTGCCTGATACACACCCCCTAAATTAATCAGTACACTGGAAACACTGAAATGATCAGGGCCTAGAGTGTCTATCATAATCTGTTTCGACTCCTCCAATGCTGCTAGCGCCTTGAGATACCGGGATTGCGACTGATATACCTTCCCTAAATTATTCATCGCAATAGCAAAAGTGATATGTGTAGGACCATAGATGGCTTTCACAATCCGTATCACCTCCTCAAACATCTCGGCCGACTCGCGATTCCGAGCAAGTGATTTATACACCATCCCTAAATTAGTCAGTGTAGGGACAAGAGAGGAATGCCCTGGGCCGTGAATGGCTATTTCTATCCGTTTTGACTCCTCCAGTGCTGCTAGTGCCTCGAGATAACGGGCTTGTGCTTGATACACAATCCCTAAATTATTCAGCGTACTGCTAACAGAAAGATGCTTTGGGCCGTAAGTGGCTATTTTGATTCGTTTCGACTCCTCCAGTGCAACTAGCGCCTTGGAACACAAGGATTGCGCTTGATACACCATCCCTAAGTTATTGAGCGTATCAGCGACGGAGTGATGCTCAGGACCGTGGATGGCTATTTTGATTCGTTTCGCTTTTTCAAACACGTCGACTGCCTTGGAATACAAGGATTGCGCTTGATACACAATCCCTAAGTTAATGAGCACATCGGCCATGGAGAGATGCTCAGAACCGTGAACGGCTTTTATGATTCGTTTCGCCTCCTTACACACTTCTATTGCCTGAGGATATTGGGCAACTTCTTGATATACATTCCCTAATTCGAGCAGTACTTGAGCAACAGAGGGATGCTTGGAGCCATGAGTGTCTATTCTGACCCGTTTCCCCTCCTCAAACGCCACGATCGCCTCAGGATACCGGTATTGTGCTTTATACACACCCCCTAAATTAATCAACACATCAGCAACGAAGTGAGGCTTGACGCCACGGGCAGCTACCACTGCCCGTTTCGCCTCCTCGTAGGCCAACGCTGCTTTGGAGTAATTCAACAATAAGAAATGCACTTCTCCTCTCATAAAGTCTCGCATATCGCCGTAGTCCCATTTCAAAGCAGCTTTGGTCCCACGTTTTTCAATAAACGATAGCGTTCTATCTTCAAGTTCGATTAGCTCTGAATAAATCTGTATCAGTAGCGTCTCATCAACCTCCAGATATTTTTGGACCGCAGCTTGATTTTTCTCTGGATTTTGTGGATCGAACATCAAGATATGATCATCTCGATATCCTTTTTTTAAATACGCTTTTAGTCTCAATCCCAAGACTTGAGAGATTGCCCGTTTAAGGGCCTTTGATTTATCAGGGAAATTCACAACGCCATCTTTTCCAAAAATATTCTCTACTCGATCCCACAGATTCGTTGACTGAATACCAAAATAGCTCGCTATATGATCAATCAGCATGTTCGGCAATCGATACAGATGGTACTTCGCGTCAAAATAATGCATCTCTTTACCGAAGTAGCCACCTTTAAATTCAAAACGTTTAACGCTTTCAGCTAGGTAAGTGAGTGAACGTTGTTGAATCAGTGTCTTCTGGGGATTAGACTCAATATTAGAGTTCCAGATAACTCTCATATTCTCTTCATAGTGTTGCACTAAATAGTCAATAGTTTCCGACGAATTTGAGGGTAACCCATTGGCAGAATTATTAAACCTTTTAATAATTTTGGAAAACTTCAATTTTCTGATTCTTGACACTAAAGTATTCCTCACAACAGGCACCGCTGCTAATTTGACGGTGTTACAGATAATGGGTGCAACCGTCGATAATACCGTACAGAAACCTCTTTTTGTTTCCCATCGCTCAGTTTGAAATTGCGCTAATTCTTCCGGGGTTCCTATGAGCTCGTACTCACCGTCTTTAATTTTTTGAATTTGCGTGGCTTTTTCTCCCTTATTTAACAAACTGTTCTGCTCGATCGCCCGGATTTTGCTGGCTGTATGATGACGATTTCCTAATGGTGTATGACAACCACTCATCATTTGTCCATCAAATGAAAATCCCTTTTTACACGGACTTTCTGACTCATCAAACCAATTTAATTCTTCTATATCCATCATTCGTGCTGTTGTCTCACCTAAATTAATGACTTTGATCCATAGCAATTCTGATAGTCGTCGAAAATTGTTTTTGTATTTTGGATTTTCGATTAATATAGCCCATTCAAAATCAGAATAAGGCGTGGCTTCTTCACGCGCTAATGATCCCAAAGTAATTATGGAATACACACAATCATTGGGTAGAGGTAATATTTTAAAACACGATTCAATCATGTCTTTTACCATTAATTTTAATTCTGCGGCGATGGTTTTATAGATCGATTGAATTTCGGGTGAACCAAATTCCACTTTTTCTAACGCTGCTTTAGCTTCAGCGCGAATGTTTTGTAATCTTCTTTTCCAATACTCAATTTCTTGTTCGTACGAAGACGAATTTTGATGAATGGGTTTGCCACCTGATCTTTCAATCATGACTTTCTCTATAGCCTGTATTTTTTCGAGCAGCTTTTTATTTGTCTGATCGTCATTGACAAATTGTGCACTTGATAGCGCTAAATTATAGAGTGATATCGCTTTGAGTGCTGTGCGATGACAGATTAATAAATTATCTTTTTGTGTCTCTGATTGTTCTACAAAATTATCACCAAGTGCCTCAAAACCCGCTGCTAATCGACGAGACTTTTCTGGCTCTTGTGCATCCCGTGCTTCCTTTAGCTTTGTGATAATGCTTTCATCATTAGTTTCCATCTTGAATTCCATAGTTTCCTCGCCCCTTGAAATTTCCCGGTTGTGTTTATCAATATTGAGATCAGTTACATTTGTTTGCTTGACCATAATTTTTAAAATAGGTACAAAATGAAGATTACATACAGCGATATGAAGTAATGTTTCCTCTTTCCAATCAATTTTATCTTCTTCGACGTTTTTCAAACCAGCCTCATCTACGAGATTGTGACTTACGATAAATTTTTGCGTTTTATTGGTTTCATCATCGGGATTTTCTCTAACTTCGATCACATGAAGCTTAATACCCAGTTTCTCACTCAATATTCGCCCATCTATATGCTGCTCGCCCCAAATAGCTAATTTATCATCTCCTACACCCTCCCCCGCTTCTCTTTCTTCTACCGTGTATCGGACATTAGCAAGATAGTCATGATATTTTCTGGTATCGTAATTGAAAGCCTTCGCTATCCAATTTTCAGGATGTTGTGGATTCCCATTACAGCGCTTATCCAACGCAACAGCGTATTCATGACACAAAAGCCTGAGGGATTTAATAGTATACTCATTTTTCCCTGACCGTTCATATAATTCTTGTGCACACGAATCATAGAAGCAATCTCCTTTACCTTTGGCTTCGCTTAATCTGAATCCCTCGGGAATCGCTTTATCAAAAAATGCTTTTTGTTCACTAGCGTTCTTTTTTTCATGTGTAAAAAGACCATGCCGTCCAAATATTTCTTCAACACTACCCTTTTGATTCTCTGATGATGTAGATACCCGTGACACAGTTTTTTGAACACTCTCAATTTTCTTATTCACTGCTTCTCCATCATATTTCAGTGAATCTTTAAACAAGCGTGGTGACTGCGACGACGGTCGAACTGGCTGTTTAGACTCACGAATTTGAGATAAAATGACTCGCTTAATCTCTGCCTTCGAACACTCAACTAGTCTTGCGTGAAGACGCTGTTGTTTTTCATTAGCAAGTGATTGCTGTCGTAATTGCTCTTCATAGTGTTTCGTTTTATCAGGATCAGCTTCCATCAGATCACTGAATTGTGCGCATAACGCTATTTGAGTGATTTCATACGCTTCCTCATCCTCCTTTACCTGGGCTTGGAAATCGCGGCATAAAGCCCGCGCTGCGGGTAGCTGATCCATCGCACAGTAAACTTGAATCAACAGATAATGTGCTAAATGATATGCTTTAAATGACAAGTGATTTTCTTGATCCAGGAGGATCTGCATATACTGATCTACGACGGATCTTTCCATCCGTCCATAACTCAACCTTTTGTCTAGCTGCTTCAAAGCAATGGCTTGCTGCAGCAGTGCAATGATTTTTTTATTGCCGTAAAAGTCTCGGTTTTTCCAAAGAAAGAGGGCATACTCGGTACAAACTCCTGCATCAGTACAAACTTCTTCATGAGAAGTAAGTTGAATCGCTCGTTCAAAATAGCCTTCGGCTTCTTTGATATAATCCAAAGCCAGCTTGACCTCACCTTTGCTCAGTTCGATGCAGGCCCGTGCATGAATAATACAGGCCAAATTATGATAGGCTGACGCATTGCCGAGCCCTAGTCGGATCAGAATGCTGTAATGTTCTAGGGCTGGGGTTAATTGACCCATATCGTAGAACTTCCTTGCCAAAGCTTCATGAATCTTGGGACTCTCCGGACTGTCCGGATCTAGTGAGGAATCCACGTGCTGGTAGCAACTGCTTGCACGATGGCTATCCATATCCTTTTGCAGCATGAAGACATTACCTTCTCGAATATAAGAAATCATTATATGATTATTCGTTATTTCTTGATTAGGGTGTTGAGCGCGCTTATAAACAATGAGGGCCGCTTTAAATAAGGCACGTGCTTCCTCATAGAGCCCTTGCTCGATGAGTATAAGACCCTTATTACACAGTGTCTCAGCAATGTATGGATGCTCAGGACTGAGGGTGGTTAACATTATCCGCTTCGCCTCCTCAAACACCGCAATCGCCTCGCGATACCGGGCTTGTAATTTATACACAACCCCTAAATTATTCAGCGTTACAGCAACAGAAGGATGCTTGGGCCCTAGAGAGGCTATCTTTATTCGTTTCGCCTCCTCATACGCCGCGGCTGCCTCACGACACCGGCCTTGTGCAGAATACACCGCCCCTATATTATTCAGCGTCTCGGCAACACCGAGATGCTCGTGGTTGAATGTAGCTATCGTTATCCGTTTCGCCTCCTCAAACGCCGCAAGCGCCTTGGAGTATCTGCATTCTGCTCGATACACCACTCCTAAATTGTTCAGTGGACTGGCAACGCCGACATAATCGGGGCCGTGTATGGCTATCATAATCCTTTTCGATTCTTCAAAAGCTGTGATCCCCTCGGGATACCGCCTTTGTGCTTCATACACAACGCCTAAATTATTTAGCGTCTCGGCAACGGACAGATGTTCAGGGCCGTAAGTGCCTATCGTTATCCGTTTCGACTCCTCATACGCTACGATTGCTTCACTGTTCCGGTCTTGCAAATGATATATCATCCCTAAATTATTCAGCGTCCCGGCAACACGGTTATCCTCGATGCTATGAGTGGCTATCATAACTCGTTTGGCCTTCTCAAACGCCACTGCTGCTTTGGGATAATTCAACAATAAGCGATGGACTTCTCCCCGCATAAAATCAGTCACATCGCCATAACGCTGTGCTAAAGCAGCTGATGCTCCTCTTTCTTCAATAAACGATTCCATTCGCCATTGAAGCTCAATTAACTCTGAGTAAATTTGTAGCAGTATAGTCTCATCCACCCCTATGTATTTTTTCACAGCGACTTCATTTTTCTCGGGACTCTCTGAATCGAACATTATGACGTGATCGTCTCGATATCTTTTTTTTAAATAGGCTCGTAATCTCAACCCTAACACTTGGGAGACCACTTGTTTGAGGGCCACTGATTTCTCTGGGAAATGCACTATGCCGGCTTCTCCAAAAATTCCCTCTAGCCGGTCCCACAGATTCTTAGGCTGGATACTAAAATAACTAGAAGCATGATCGATCAGCATATTCGGCAATCGATAAAGATGATACTTTGCGTCAAAATAATGAGTCTCTTTTCCAAAATGCCCCCCTTGGAATTTAAAACGTTCAATACTTTCATTTAAGTAAGTGAGTGAGCGTTGTTGAATGAGTGTATGGTTACTGTCACCCCCAAACGGGAAGTTCCATATCTTAGCCATATGTTTTTCATAGTCTTGCACTAAATGATCGTTGTTACTGATAATTGGAGCTACAGTCGATAGTACAGTACAGAAACCTCGCTTTGTTCCCCATCGTTGCGTTTGAAACTGCGCCAATTCTTCTTGAGTGCCGATAAGTTCATATTCACCCTCTTTAATCTTTTGAATCTGACTTGCTTTTTCTTCAGTGCTTAATATGGTACTCTGTTGGATCGTTCTGATTTTATTTAGCGTATGATGTTTATTTCCAAGTGGCGTATGGCAACCCGAGAGCATCTGCCCATCAAATGAAAATCCTTTTCGGCAGGGACTATCCGATTCAGAAAACCAATCCAATTCGACGATATCCATCATACGTGCCGTTGTCTCGCCTAAATTGATGACTTTGATCCAAAGTAATTCCGTTAATCGTCGAAAATACTCTTTGTGATTTGGATTTTCGATTAATATTGCCCATTCAAAATCAGAATAAGGGGTCGCTTCTTCACGCGCCAATGATCCCAAGGTTATAATGGAATAAACACAATCATTGGGTAGAGGTAAGATTTTAAAAAACGATTCAATCATGTCTTTTACCAGCAATTTTAATCCTGCCGCGATGGTTTTATAAATTGTTTGAACTTCGGGTGAACCAAGGTCTACTTTTTCTAAAGTTGCTTTAGCTTCAGAGCGGATACTATGCAATTTTTTTTTCCAGCCTTCTATTTCTTGCTCATACAATGCCAAACTTTGATAAATGGGTTTACCACCTGATCTCTCGATTATAGCATTCTCAATCGCATGTATTTTTTCAAGCAGCTTTTTGATCGTCTGATCATCACTGATCAATTGTGCGCTCGCCAGTGCTAAATTATAAAGTGATATCGCTTTGAGCGCCGTGCGATGACAAGTTAATAAATCATCTATTTGTGTCTCAGATTGTTCGACAAAATAATCGCCAAGCCTTTCAAAATTCGCTGCAAATTGACGAGATTTTTCTGGCTCTTGTGCATCACGTGCTTTTTTTAACTCAACGATAATGCGTTCAATTTTGGCTTCCATCTTGATTTCCATAACTTTCTCCTATTGAATTGAGATGAGTCTTACAGATTTGTATTCAGTGATGCCTGAATATCTTCTTCCTTAGATAGAGTCTTGTCTGATGCTGCTTTAGCCAATATAGGTGAGTCTCGTAATAAGCGTGGTGACACAGTCGGTGAACGAGTGGGTTCTTTTGACTCATGTATTTGAGATACAATGCATCGCTCGATCTCTGCTTGTGAACCGTCGACTAATTTTGTATGTAAGCGCTGTCTTGATTCATTGGCAAGTAATTGTTGTTGAAATTTCATTTCAATAAGTATCTTTTTATCTGGATTTTCTTTAATGAGCGCACTGATTTTTGCTAATAATGCGACTTTTTTTGATGAAGCGACAACCTCATCCTCTTTCACTAGGGCTTGAAAATTTCGGTATAAGATCTGCGCTGCTGATAGTTGATCCGTCACACAATACACTTTAATCAACAGATAATGCGCTAAATAATATGCTCTAAATGTCAGCTTGTTTTCTTGATCAAGTAGGCCCTGTAAATACTGATCGACTGTTGATCTTTCTATTGGGCCATAACTCAACCCATTCTCCATTTGCTTTAAGCCAATGGCTTTCTGCAAAAGAGCAACAATTTTCTCAAAACCACAATCAACTCGGTTTTTCCAAAGAAATTGAGCGTACTCAGTACAAACTGATGTATTAGTATCGAGTTGTATCGCCTGCTCAAAATGATCTTCAGCTTTTTTGAGATAATCCAAGACTACTTTGCTTTCACCTTTACATTGTTCCATGCATGCCTGTGCATGAAAAACACAAGCTAAATTTTGGTGGATTGACGCATCCTTGGATCTCAATAGAGCCAAAATGCGGTAATGCTCCAGAACTGCGGTCAATTGTCCACTATCGTAAAATTGCTTTGCCAAATCTTGATGCACTTTTGGGTCTTGAGGGTTAAGAGAAGAGGACACATAGTGATAACAGTTGCTCGCGCGATCAATATCAACCTCCTGCTGCAACATATAGGTGTTACCCTCTCGAATATATGAAGATACTAGACAAATTTTCGCTTTTTCTCGATTAGGATGTTGAACACCATCATAAACAACAATGGCAGCTTGAAATAATGCTCGCGCTTCCTCGAACTTCCCTTGCTCGATAAGTACTAAACCGATATTAAGTTGCGTGTTTGCAATGGAAGGATGCTCGGCATGGTAAGTCACGATCTTTATTCGTTTCGCTTCCTCATACGCTGCGATTGCCTCGGGATAACGGGCTTGAGATTTATACACCATTCCTAAATTATTCAGCGTCTCAGCAACGGAGAGATGCTCTGGACTGTGAGTAGCTATTGTAATCCGGATCGATTCCTTATATGCACCGATCGCTTCGGGATATCGAGCTTGTGCAGCATATGTAGCGCCAAGACTATTGAGCGTGTCGCCAACCGAAAGATGTTCAGGGCCGTAATTGACTTCCTTTATTCGCTTCGCTTCTTCTAAAGCTACGATCGCTTCGCTATAACGAAGTTGAACAATATATACAGCTCCTAGATTACCTAGCGTAGCAGCAACTGAGGGATGCTCCGAACCATGGATGGCTATTGTTATCCGTTTTGAATCTTCATACACCGCAATTGCAACAGGATACTGGGCCAGTGCTCGATACACATTCCCTAAATTATTCAACGTATCGGCAACGTGAAGATGCTCAGGGCCATGAATTGATATTCTGATTCGTTTCGCTTCTTCTAGTACCGTGATCGCTTCACGATAGCGAGCTTGTGCTTTATAAACATTTCCTAGATTATTCAACGTGTCGGCAACCAAGAGATCCTCAGTGCCGTATGTAGCTACCCTGATCCGTTTGGCTTCATCAAATGCCACAATCGCATCAGGATACAGAGCTTGTTCGCGATATACATTCCCTAAATTATTCAGCGTGTCGGCAACTGAAAGATGCTCAGCACCCTGAATAGCTATTCTGATCTGCTTCGCCTCCTCAAATGCTTTGATTGCCTCGGGATACCGAGCTTGTGCTCGATACACAATCCCTAAATAATTCTGTACATCGGCAACAGAGAGATGCTTGGAACTATGTGCGGCTATCATGATTTGTTTCGACTCTTCATACGCCACGATTGCCTCAGAATACCGAGCTTGCGCTTCATACACAGCGCCTAAGCTATTCAGAGTCTCAGCAACGAAGAGATGCGCAGAGCTGTGAGCAGCTATTGTTCTCCGTTTTGACTCCTCAAACGCCGCTATTGCCTTTGGGAAATTCAACAATAATCGATACACTTCTCCCTTTGTAAAATCACTCACATCACCGTACTGCCATGCCATAGCAGCGACCGCTCCGCGTTGCTCAATAAACGATTCCATTCTCCATTGAAGCTCAATCAGTTCTGAATAAATCTGCAGCAATAGCGTTTCATCCACACCAAGGTATTTTTTCAGTGCGGCTTCATTTTTCTCAGGTTTCTGGGAATCGAACATTACGATATGATCGTCTCGATACCCCTTATTAGCATATGCTCGTAGTCTTAACCCCAATATTTGAGAGACCACTCGTTTGAGGGCCTTTGATTTCTCTGGGAGAAACACAACGCCTGCTTCTCCAAAAATATGCTCTATCCGTTCCCAGAGATTCTTTGATTGAACACACCAATAACTCGATACATGATCGATAAACATATTCGGTAATCGATACAGATCATATTTTGCATCAAAGAAATGTGTCTCTTCGCCAAAGTGCCCCCCTTTGAATTTAAAGCGTTCCACACTTTCAGTTAAGTAAGTGAGTGAGCGTAGTTGAATCATTGTTTGGTCGGGATTAGACTTTACTATTAAGTTCCATATCTCTGCCATATTCTCTTCATAGGTTCGCACCAAATTGTCGTTGTTGCTGATTATGAGAGCCACCGTGGATAATACGGTGCAGAAACCTCTCTTTGTTTCCCATTGCTGGCTTTGAAACTGTGCTAATCCTTCGGGGGTACCGATGAGCTCATATTCACTATCTTTAATCTTTCGTATTTGGGAGTCTTTTTCTTCCGCGGTTAACAAGCTGTTCTGCTCGATCGATCTAATTTTATTTAACGTATGATGACCATTTCCGAGTGGGGTATGACAACCCGAGAGCATTTGTCCATCAAATGAAAATCCTTTGGAACATGGACTATCCGATTCAAGAAACCAATCCAGCTCGGCGATATCCATTATCCTTGAAGTGGTTTCTTGTAAGTTTAATATCTTGATCCATACTAATTCTGTTAATCTTCGAAAATAATCTATATTTTTCTTACTGGCATCATTAATCAAAATTGCCCATTCAAAATCGGAATACGGAGTCGCTTCTTCACGTGCAAGAGAACCTAAAACAATTATTGAATATTGGCAATATTGAGGTGGAAGCATCACCTCAAAACATTTTCGGATCATTTTCGTTATCAATTTTTTTAAACCCATTGCAATATTTTGATAAACAGTTTTGACTTCGATCGATGCGATATCAATTTGCGCAAGATGCTGATCTGCCATACTTCGTATTGATGCTAAATCTTGTTTATAGCCTTGAATTTCACTAATGTATTCTTCTGTAAATAGATGATGCGTCATACCACCAGAATTATTTAAGATTCCCTTTTCTATCATTTGAATTTTTGTCAATAAAATTTGTTGATCACCACCACTAGCAAGCGCCAAATTATATAAACACACAGCTTTTAATGTCAGACGATGTTTTTTTAAAATATCTGTATTAATGAGATCAGAGTCTCTAAAATAACAATCACCTAAATCCTCAAAACCCTTTGAATATGTTTTTAGCTTTTCTTTTTCGTCTTCAAAATCTATCGCTTTTTTTAATCGCTCAACAATCTCATTAGTTGATAACTGAGCCTGAAAAGATTTATCATCCATAATTTACTCCTTACAAAATAAACTTAAAATTTCATACGCTTTTCAGGTGGCTCTAGCGCCTGCTGTGATGCTGTGAGAATTATAAGCGATTCTGATGGCTGAAAAGAAGGACGTTCAGCTAATTCGCTTAAAGCATTCACGCTCTCTGAAGTGCCTACAGCGTTTCCTAGATTAGTAACGTTCCACTGATGAGAACCATTCTCCCGAACAGGCATATAATCAGATCCTCGATTTTGCTTAGTAGCATTTCTTAAAATAGGAACAAAATGAAGATTACAGACAGCGATATGGAGCAATTCTCTCTTTCTCCAATCAATGCCATCCTCATTGACATTTTTCAGCTCTGACTCGCTTACTAGATTGTGGCTTACGATAAATTTCTGGATTTCATTCGTCTTATCATCTGGATTTTCTCTCACTTCTATCACATGAAGCCTAACCCCTAGCCGCTTACACAGGATACGACCATCAATGTGCTGCTCACCCCAAACCGCTAGTTTATCGTCACCTACCCCTTCCCCTAATTCTCTTTCTTCTACTGTGTATTGTACATTGGCAAGATAATCTTGATATTTTCTGGTATCATAATTTAGAGCCTTTGCTATCCAATTATCAGGATGTTGCGGATTCGCATTACAACGTCCATCCAACTCAACAGCATATTGATGACACAAGAGTCTTAAGGATTTGATTGTATACTCAGATTTTCCTACCCACTCATTTAATTCTTGCGCACAAGAATCATAGAAGCAATCTCCTTTACCTTTAGCTTCGCTTAAACTGAAGTTATCTGGTATGGCTTGCTCAAAGATTGCCTCTTGTTCATCAGAATTCTTTTTTACATGTACAAAAAGTCCGTGCCTTCCAAATACCTTAACATGATTTACCTGTCGTCTATTTACTAATCCATTTGAATCACACACTTCTTCGGCGAATATAGGTTGATATAGATTAGGTTTAGTTTGACAAGATCTGTTATCAAACTGAAAAAATCTTGCATGTACCCTTTTTGATTTTTCAGAATTAATCGAGTCACGCGAATATTCTACCAACTCGCAAACCAGACTTTTTTCGGAGTCAGCCAATTTTTCAACTTCATTTTCAAATAAGCTTAACTGTATGACCGCTTCTTCTCGTTTACTGGTTTTTAAATAAACTTGTATCAATAAATAATGCGCCAAAAAAAAAGCCTTAATCGATATTTTTATATATCGGTCAATCATTTGCTGCAGGTTATTATCAACGGTTAGCCTATCTAGCCTATTGTATTCTAATTCACAATCTTTCTGACCCAAAATAATAGACCATTTGGCTAGAGCTATTACTTTTGAGGTATTATCAAAATCGTTACAATTCCGCCATAGAAAAAGAGCATATTCTGTACATATATTTGCTTGATAATCTAATTCCTGTGCTTTTTTAAAATTACATTCCGCCTGCTTAAAAAATTCAATATATTCTTTGCGATTACCACTATCTAACTTGATTTGCGCCCTAGCGTGTAAAAAACAGCCTAAATTATGAAATGTACTTGCTTTATATGGCTGTATTCGAGTCAATATTATACAATGCTCTATTGCCGCTGTTAAGTTATTATTTTGATAAAACCATGATACCAAAAAAAGATGTGTCCCAGGATCTTCGGGCATTTGTGGCAATTTGGTATTTTGATAGCAAGCTTTTGCCTTTTCAAAATCCATTTCTTCTTGAAGCAGATACAAATTACCTTCACGGATGCATGAAAAAATATAATTTTGATTCGACTCAAATAATATCTTTGGTTTATTCTTATCAATATCCTGTAGAGAATGATATATTTCAATCGCTCTTGCTGCACAAAGACGTGCTTTTTCAAATTTTTTTAACTCAATATAGATCCTACCTAATGTATTTTCAATAAAAGCAATCTTCTGCCCAAATATATCGCGATGTATATTTTGTATAATCAGTTTAACTTTTTTACAGCATCTTTTTGCTTTACTATATTCACCTTGATCAATGTAAATATCTATTAAAAATTCCAGCCGAACTTTGTAATAATCAATACTGTGATTCAAACTCAATTTAATAATGTTTTTCATTTCCCGCAATAACCTAATAGCCAAAGCATAATGTGATTGCATGATATATATAGCTACTAACATACCTATCGGGCTTGTTACTCGCCAGTTGTATTCGCCAGCATCATCAATGAAAATCAATTTTGATTCTTCTACAACCCTTATGGCATTGCAAAATTCGCGCTTCTGAAAATAATATTCTCCAAGTTCTATTTTAATCATTCCATTATAAATACAATTATTACCGAATTTTATAGAATATAATTCCATCGCACGTTCGTAGGCGATCATCGAATTTTTATAGTTAGATAGAAAACGATAAGCTCGACCTAAAGAGACAAACATTTCTGCCAAGAAAATACTAACATCTTCGGACGAGTGTTCAAGTTTTTGAATTGATTTCTGCAAGAGTATTATTGCATCAGAATACAATTTAAATGAAACAAATGTTTTTCCAACTCTTCCCCAGTGTTTTTCAACTTCGACGGCGTTTTGTCCAAAAACTAAACTATACAAGGAAACTGTTTCTAATAATTTTTTCATTGCCGCCTGGGGTTTTAATTGAAGGTGATAAATTCGCCCTATCGAAAAACATATATCTATACAAGTTAGTTGAATTTCTTTAGAGGTTTTCAATTTTGCAAATAGCCCTAATGATAGATTTAACATTTGTAGTGCGTTGATATAATCGCCGATAGCTGAATAAGACAAACCCAATTGATAATGCATCAACGGAAAGAGAGTGCCACTCTTTTCAGTTTCAGTGGCATTCTCTAAATTCTCTTTATTTATTTCGATTGCTTTTCGATAATTACATAGAGTTTCATATATATAACAAACCAAATGTTTATCAGCCTCAGGATAAATAGTGCTAAGCAAAATATTTTTCATTTCATTTGGCTGATCTACACACTCTAATAACTTAGAATGTAATTGAATTAAAACAGTAAATATTCCGAATAATACTTCGATCTTAACACAAAAATATTTTTCCAGTATTTTCTCATTCTTTTCTGGAGCATCTCGGTCTATCATAATAACATGATCTTCACGATAACCTTTATTTAAGTACGTTTTCAATCGAATTGCTAGTATTTTCGACACTATTTTATTGATATTATTTCCACCATCAACGTTAGCAAATTTTTTTATAAAAATGTCCTGTACTTTGTCCCAGATGTTTATTGATTCTATGGAAAAATAACTAGCAAGATGGTCGATCCACATAGTTGGCTGTCGATATAAATGATACTTAACATCAAAAAAGTGCGTTTCCGCATCAAAACGTCCGCCTTTAAATTTGAATCTTTCAAGACTTTCTGACAAATATTTTAAAGAGCGCGTTTGAATCAAATTAGGTATTGGTAAGAGACTAACCAGATTTTGAGTTTTTGCAGTGCCCACCAAATTTGACTGGTTTTGACTCGACCATATCCTTCGCATTTTACGCAGATATTTTTCCAATAAATGACCATCTTCATTACTACATATAGATGCCACAGATGACAATACAGTACAAAATCCGCGTTTATTTTCCCATTCAGGGAATTGAAACTGTGCAAGTTTTTTAGGAGTACCAATCAGTTCGTATTGTTGTTCTTTTGTGACATCATGGTGGCGATTACCTAATGGTGTATGACAACCACTTAACATTTGACCATCGAACGAAAACCCTTTCTTACATGGGCTCACTGATTCAAAAAACCAATCCAACTCTTTAATATCCATAATCCTTGGAGTGGTTTCTTGTAAATTTAATATCTTGATCCAAACTACTTCTGTTAATCGACGAAAATACTCTTTATGTTGGTCATTGTCCTCACCAATCAATATTGACCATTCAAGATCAGAATATGGCGTCGCTTCTTCGCGCGCAAGAGAACCTAAAACAATTATTGAATATTGACAATCTTTAGGTGGAGGCATCATCTCAAAACATTTTTCGATTATTTTCTTGACCAATTTTTTCAAACTAATGGCAATGTCTTGATAAACATACTTAACATCGATTGATGCAATATCAATTGAAGCAAGTTTCTCTTCAGCTTTAGCTCGAATTTTTTTAAGTTTTGTCTTGTAATAGAGAATCTCTTGATAATATTCATCAGTTGATTGAATATGAAACTTACCATTTATAGTTTGGATCACCGACTCTTCTATATTTTTTATTTTCTCGATTATTCTGCTTTGATTGCCACCACTAGCTAAAGCTAAATTATATAAGCAAACGGCTTTCAGTCTCATTCGATGTTTTCTTAAAGTCTCAGCATTAAAGAAATCAGACTCTTTAACATACCAATCACCTAAATCGCGGAAACCCTTTGAGTATATTCTTAGTTTTTCTTCTACATCTTCTAGATCTCTTGTTATCTTTAATCCATCAATAATATCGTTGACAGGGAAATCAGCTAGAAGATATCGTTCATCCATAATTATCCCCTAAAAAATTGTTATCACCTCTTAACTTAATAGGTAAATAAGTAATATAACCATTTATTATAATAATTAACACAAGCGCTCAACGGTGTATCTACTAATAGTACCACCATAACCGATTCCTTGGAGAATGTAAACTTACAATCATTACAAATGTTAACACCAAATAAAACTATAATTTTTAAGCTAAAAGTCGGGTCAACACTATTAGACGAACGAAAATTTGCTCAATGTCTTTTTTAATTAAAAAAGCAAATATTTGATATGCAAATATCTAATTTTGCTACAACTATTAGTTGATTGATGATATAGACTTTAGTTCTAAAAAATCGTACCCTACCGCTTTTCGTAAACAATATCAGGCGCGCTAGCGAAGGAGTAATCGTGTCAGTTCAACGACTCACAGATACTGCTTATATTCAGTTAGTGGGCGATGCGCAGATTCTTAAATTGCGCCGTGGAAAACCTGCTATTCTTCTAACATCAGATCAGCGTATCATCAAACATATCTATCGACGCCCTTGGTTTTCTTCATCACGAATTTGGCCCTACGCGGAACGATTTATCAACAATGCAAAATTACTTCATCAACGCGGAATTTGCGTACCAACAATAAGGGGACGTTATTTTTATCCTACTTTTGGATGTGATATTTTAGTCTATGACTACTTAAATGGAAAAAGTCTGTTTACCTATGCACAAGAAAATAATTTCAGCTATTTAGAAAAAACACCGGAATTTCTAGCCAAATTGCACGAGCTTGGTATTTATTTCCGTGATTTTCATCTTGATAATATTATTGTACACAACAACGAATTTGCACTCATCGACATTTCCTCAGTAAAATGTCGACGACTCCCCTGCGGCCTCAACTTTAAATATCGCGCCAAAAACATTGCTCAATTATTTTCAAAAAATGAAGATCAAGAAATCTATCGCATTTTTGGTAAAAACAATTTTTTACGCCGTTATGTTAAAAGCGCACAATTATGTCGTCGTAAAACTGCGCTACTCTATTATCTTGTTAGCAAGTATCGATCGATCAAAAAACCTGATGTTAGCCAACGGACATTACGTCCTTGATTTCTTTGTGGTGCTTACTTACCATTATTTTCTACTCGGCATTTTAACGATTGCAAGGCCCATATTTATGTAATTAAAGGGCTTTAAATACCCAATGAGAGACATTAACTCTGAAATCATCAATTGGAGATTTTTCTCCCGCTAATCAGTCATTACATAAATAGCAGGCTGAGATCTTTTGAGATCGAATCTATATCTTCGGGAGGCTCTTCCTCTTGTAATAAGGAACGGTCGAGAATTTCCTTTTCAATGAGGGCGTGATAGTGATTATTGACATTAGAAGCCTTATCACTCATTGTATATAAGATACAAAGAGGAGTTTGCGACACACTAGTATCAGCTGGCTCTTCCAACAATTTAATTTGCCCTTTCACCACATGATAAACGTCGATTCTCTGCCCTAAAAAAGCACTGATAGCATGAGTTTCTAGATTTCCAGCATACATACTTCTTTCGGACATGTTTTTTAAATACAGCTGAAAGTCATCGATGCCATTGGCGTAAATGTGAGCGTTTTCCTTCATGTACTCGACAACCCGAACTCTCATGACGGAATATACCAATTGTTCAAAACGAGTATCCTCAATTCCATGTTTGAAATTAAGAACATCCTCTTTGATCTCATCCATTAGTGCGTCAAACCCATCACCGAATAATTTTTTATAGCGTTGTAAAAATTGTTCTGGATTATTAATAATGGACAATAAATAATCCAATGCGATGGCATAGAACATACAAGTTCCATCACTAGGAACATTAATATCGTAAAAAGTTCCAGTCCTAGCTAATCCTATGACCGGAATTTTTATCTGCTTGAAGGATGCCTTTCTCCAAAATTGAGAAAATGAATGACCTGCTCTTCGTAAGAGTGGTTCACTGTCATGCCTCCGAAAAATAGGGGTAGCGTCTCTAAACGGCGACCCTCCCTGTGTTCGTAATGGGGGTTCGCTGCCCCCTAATGAGACTCTTCTTCGACGTGAGTTTAAAATAAATTGATCGCTGTGAACGACAGTTGGAGATACCGCACCTATATCTGATTGGTGTATGACTCTAATTTGCACGGGTGTCGCGTAATTACATGCGACTGTTCCAAAATCAACCCCTTTGTTTTGAGCGAAAATTTGTTGTGCAAGGTTATTGCTGGCTTGTTTACCTAATTGATCTCTTACACCTTGTTCTCTTTTAGGAAATGAAGTTGTAAGACCACCTTCATCATTCATATACAGAATCGTCTTTTTATCCGCTTTTGCGTATAATTCCGCCATAATGGTAATTGAATGGTATAGAATCAACCAATCCCGTAGATATTTTTCAACCCATACTCTTTGAGCGGGAAGAGAATGTGTTTTTATAATCGCTTTTTTAAATAACTGATATTGCTCTGGACTGAAACCATATTTTCTTCCATATTCAACGTGATAAGGACGATGAAACGAAGGAAATTTCATTTTTCGCTGAATCACAATTCGATCTGCCGGATAAAATGACAAAAATGAAACTTCGAGTTCAGGTGCAATGACACCTGAAGGTGCAATTTCACCTTCTTTTTCAAGATATCTCACGAAATTTGGACTGTCTAGGTTTAGAAAATCATCGATAGGACTCAATGCCGCATATATCATACCAACACAGAGTTTTTCAGCTCTGCCGGTTTCATCCCACCGTGGGTGCAGTGCGTAACTACCGTAAATAGTTTTCCAATCAGTTGTATAACGCAGAGCATGCAAAGGAAGCTCGCTGAAAGACACGAGGAAATTATGAGCATTGGGCAGATAGAGATGCCATTTAGGATCATTTTTTCTTAACCACTCCAACAATAACTTATAGCGTTCGATTCCATTGGTATAAAGATGTTGGAGAAATAAAAGCCAATTCGGGAATAGTCGATATTCACTATTATATTTGATAGCGATCCAATCTGGTGAAAATTTAAGATCAGTCGCCGTTGTTTTTAATGTTTTTGCATTTCTATGCAAGTCAGATTGATATTCATCATCAAGCCACTTATCTTTGTCTAAGTTTAAATAAAAATTCTCATTGACAGAATGTTCAGCGGCTGAAGAGTGCAATTTTTTCCCGACGAAATTTATCGTTCGATGATTTTTCTTGGCTAAACGCGCCCAGCGGTCAGTGAAGTACCCTATACCACGAATGAGGGGAACAACGATTTCTGCGTCTGTATCGAGCCATTCTTCATCACTTTCTTGTGAGTTTGTTTTGTATTGATAACCATTTTCTTTCTTTTTAATCGCCTTGATTGTGCCTATGCTTTGATCATCACGTTTTAACTTTGCCTTTAAACCTGATGGATCATGAGATCTTAGAAACTTTTTTGTTGCTTTTTCTAAAATATCTCGATCGCGTGTAGAATTTTCGCTACCAAATACCATGCCCGTGTTCATTGTTTCTTTTTCTAAAAATATTTTTAGATCTTTGATGCATTTCTTTCGATAAAACTTAATTCGATCATTATCATGTGCATCGCTAAATTTTTCATTTGATTCCTTTAATTCCGAATCTGAATCGGAAGAATAATCTTCTGGAAAATGCAACAATTTCCCAATTTTTTCTTCGTAAGCTGATAATTCACGAAGATATTCATCACGTTGACTACTATTTCGATAACGGCTATTTTTCATTAGACAAAGAGCAGTGCGATAGTACTTTGCTTCTTCTGAATACCAAGCACAGTTGTAAAGAAGGTGTTTCAGAGATTTCCAATAGGCTTGTTCACGGTCATCGCAGAGTGGCAAAATTAGGCAGACTTTATATTGAGAAAGTATCTTTTCAGAAGGGTTTTCTAGTAATTTAAATTTTTCATCACGTGTAGAAATAAGCACTAACTGAATCGGTAGTTTACTTTTCATAAAAAAATCCCTTTTTGTGCGTTCAAGCATATTTAATACCGCACAGTCAGAGACGTTTAGTAGCGCCTGAAAACGCGGTAGGATCATTATACCCATACACATGATTAAAGCACACCTTTAAAGGGCCTTAAAGTCTTGAGAACTCCCGACTTTCTAGCGGGAGTAGGTTGAGGATGAAAACAGAATTTAAACGTTATTTAGGTACTCAAATACTGAAGAAAGTGGCTCTGGGGATAGGCATAATACTATCATCTCAGGACACTCAAACGGGTATTCACAATGGTCCAATCATGACCTTATTCAAAGGCGGTCGAATGTAATGATACCCGTAACGGCATTATATCCTTGATCTTTTTGATATGAGCTTCAATTGTCAAATCATGTTTTTGTGAGAAGTTTTCTGGGATATCAAATTGCTGTTGAGAAGCACGCTCTATGGCCTGCTTGATTGCCTGAACACTCACTGACGGCATCACAATGCCATAAGAATCGTTCAGTAAATCTTTAGCTCCAACAAATGGCGACACAATGACCGGAGTACCACAGGCCAATGATTCGGGCACAACCAAACCGAACGGCTCATAGTAAGAAGGCAAAATTGTGACATCAACAGCCGCATAAAGTTCTGCCATATCAGTAACAAAACCTAAACATCGCACATTACTGGGCAGTTTAGTTTTGGTTATTTTATCGCCGGCAATTAGAAGTTCATAGCGATCTTGAGGAAGCAATTCTAGCGCTTTTAACAACGGCTCTATGCCTTTGCGTTTATGTCCAGTCGATGGAAATAATAAAGTCATTTTATCCGACTGAATATCCCATTTTTGACGAAGAATTTCACGAGACTTTCGAATGCCGCTGTGAAACTGCTGGGTGTTAATCGGGGGCAAGATGCAATGAATTTTTTCGGGCTCTATTGCGTAATAGCGCTGAATTTCATCAGCAACCATACGTGAATGCGCAATAATGCCTTTTGAGATCATAAAACTTTTTTGTTCTGCATAAATTTCACATCGGTCCCAAATGCTGGGTTTTTTATCGGTATGAGCCAAAAATCCGCAGTGTGTTCCTCCACAGACAATCAAATCTTGGCTCATTGATCTCATCAAACTGATCGTGAAATCATAGGAATCGCGACTGTATCCCCTTGATAAACGATAAGCAAAAAAATACTTTCTCAACACTCGAGGCAACCAATTAAGAGAGTATTTTATTACTTCTGAATTTTCAAAAGGCAATATTGACTTATCTTGCTTATACACAAGCACTGTAGTGCGATCATTTTTCTGTGAAAAGCCTTCGAGCAAATCAAATAAGTAACGTTCCATACCGCCTTTACGTTGATATTGATGGTGTATTATTGCAATTCGCATAATCTTCCTCGATCACTATTTTTTGAAGACAATAATATTGCCGACATGATAACAAAAACATCGCCTGAAGGATTAACATAAAGAGAAGCGTTACAAAAACCTAACAACACAAAACAGACTAACAAACCTTGTAATAATGCCTGTTCTTTTTTCGGCAACTGAAATGATTCTTTCAATAGAGTCAATTGCCACATTAAAAAAACGATTAACCCAATAATACCCCATTGAAACCAGACTAAAACATATTCATTATGCGGATGCCCCAATGGAGCAACGTCAATTTTTGGTCCACCACCAGCCAAATAGACGTCTTTAAAACTTCCTGTTCCATTTCCAAGCCACAGATGCTTTTTTATTTCTTGCCATGAGTATTGCGCAAATCCAAGACGTAACCCTATAGAAGAATGACGAAAATGTGCATGTGGATTTAATAGCCAATTTTTCTGGGCTAATAATCCTGTTTTTCCTTTATAAACATCATATAATGATGGGTTTTTTTCTTCGGATATTCCTGAATCATGGAGAGAAATCAACCCTAGGTATTCAGCAATTGATCGTTCCATCTTGGCCTTTTCAGATAAATAAGACACCGACTCCGAATATCCGAGTTTAATGCGGTCTTGAAACACGGGACTGACCCAGAATAAACTAACCATTAAACTGATAATCAAAGTCACACCTAACAGCAATCCTCGCCATCGAAAAACTTGCCAAAAAACGACCCCAAGACCTCCAAAGAAAATTAAATATCCTGTGCGCTCAATATTGTAAAATAATAGAAAAATGCTCAAGAAAATAAATAATGCACTATTAAGCCAACGCCATCTCCTACTATCGATTACTCTTCTTAACAAAATAAACGTTGTAAAACCAATAAGAAAACTACTATCAATAGGATTAATATCACTGCCCAAAATCACAGAAAGTACTACACTGATGACAAACGCATTGATTAAGAGCCGACGGTAAACTGCCCCTGCGAGCAATGGCAAAAAAGCGAAAAAGTAAAGTATTTTATCGTATTTACTCAAACCTTCCCATGAATTTTTAGATATTCCGCCACTGTAAAATACGCCCGCGAAAATAAGAATTCCGAATAATAAAACCCAATAGGTAGTCTTATGATGAGATAATAATGTTAATTTTTCTCGCCAATGACCGGACAATAACACAACCCCCGCTGCAGCAAGTAAAATAGTATTGGTAAAACCAGCACCGAATGGTAAAAAAATTACACCTAACAATAAAAGGACTTGCCCAATAACAGAAGGACTTTCTTTAGAAGGCAAATCTAGAGCCACACTAAAATTGTATTGCGTTTGCATTATTCTTTTCTCTAGTGTCATTGGTTTTCAGGCACGATTGAAGAACCACCCTTAGTCTGCATTAATTTACGCCAATTATCCGCTTCATGCTGCCTATCATTTTCTTTATGCCATAAATGTAGAACAGTGACCGCAGATCGACCTTGTTTACGACGTACATTAGCTCGCAACAATCTTATTACCAAATCAGAATCTTCATATCCCCAACCAATAAAATGCTCGTTAAATCCTTTGATAAGGTTAAAATCATCATGCCACATCGCTAAATTACAGGTTTTTGCACCTCGCCATTCTTGTGATTTATTTTTACGAGGGAGAAAAGGAAGGTGAAGTAACGGTAAAATACGATTACATTGGCCTGTGATGCGCGCAACTAACCAATGCCAAAAATTCCATTGCAGAATTTTTTTCTTTCCAGTCACAGCATCCTCTGTTAATGCGGGACTTAGAAGCAAACGACTTCCCGCTACAAACCAGCCTTTTTCGGCAAGCTCACTATGGCGTTTAATAAAATCAGAACACGGAACACAATCCCCATCGATAAATAGCAGATAATCGCCTTGCGCTTCCTTCACCGCTAAATTACGAATTAATGCAGCCCTAAAACCCTGATCTTCATGCCAAATATGCTTAATAGGAAAATTCCAGCGATTATTTTCAATGAGTGATTTTGTTTCAGTGGTTGACCCGTCGTCGGCAACTAACACTTCGAAATTTTTTTTTGTTTGGAGAGCTAATCCTTGCAACACGAGAGAAAGTGCATCAGGTCGATTGTATGTTGTCACAATTACAGAAAGTAAATTAGGGACATTATTAAGCAACAACATTTAACTCCATCAACTCGCGCAAATTTTGCCAAACTCTTTCAGGAGATATCGTTTCAAAACACGCGGGTTTAACTTTAGACTCACCGGAGTATCGACATTGCTCACTCAAGCACGGTGCACATTGAAATTGAGGATTTAAATGCACTTGATTGGCGCCCATCGTCCCAGTTGCCAATGGATCGGTTGGACCATACAAAGATATTGTAGGCAATGCTAACGCGGCTGCCAAATGACCAATACCCGTATCAACAGCCACAGCAGCACGTGAATGTGCAAGAATTGCCGTAATCCCCGATAACGTTAATTTCGGTAAAACTTTTGCACTAGGATGTGCTAAAGCAATTGTTTTTGCACGTTGAAATTCGATCTCATTTCCCCACGGAATTAATACTTGATAACCTGATGCGGCGACTATATTTAATAATTGCTGCCAATAAATGACTGGCCATTCTTTGGTTGTCCATGTTGTACCATGAATAAATAGGATAGTTTTATCAAAATTAACTTGCTCTGCAGTCAATGCGGCGAGTTGAGAATTATCCGCAATTTTTTCAGCATCGATACCATAATCAGGAATTGTGGTCGGGCATTTGTAACCTAGACAATTTGCCATTAATTGTCGCATTCGAATGACTGCGTGCTGTCTTGGATCAACACTGACTCGATGATGATACGTTAAACTTGCAAGAGGTTCCCACGCTGAACGAAAATTTAATCCGTACCGAGGACCTAAGGCTTTTCTCGCTAAAAATGCACTTTTTAATAATCCTTGAGCATCAATGACTTTATCATATTGACGCTCTCGCAGCGTATTTTTAAATTCTCGCCACGCTTCTTTAGTGCTTTTAGAAAATGGCTGTTTTCGCCATTGACGAAATCTAACAGGAATAACACGTTCAACACCAACGTGCCAATTCGGAACTTCTTGGAAAGAATTTTCGACAACCCAATCAAATCTAATTCCGGGAATTGCAGTTTGTGCATCAGTCAGCGCAGGAAGCAGATGAATGATATCACCCAATGATGTGGTTTTTACAATAAGTACGCGCATAATTTATTACTCTGATTCACTATAATGCGATAACGTTATCAATACCTTGCAATACTCTTTGAGAAGATAAATCTCTCAAACATGCAGTATGTCCAAATTGACAGTTTCGAGCGAAACACGGACTGCAAGACAAATTTAGCGTCGCGACATCAACTTGCTTAGCTAATGGGGGTGTAAATCCTGGTGAAGAGGAACCATAAACAGCAACAATAGGACGCGCTAAAGCTGCAGCTATATGCATTAAACCTGTATCATTACAAACAACA
Source organism: Gammaproteobacteria bacterium (assembly GCA_019748175.1). Classification (NCBI taxonomy): domain Bacteria; kingdom Pseudomonadati; phylum Pseudomonadota; class Gammaproteobacteria; species Gammaproteobacteria bacterium. Next base: position 148,070 of record JAIEPX010000008.1, on the reverse strand, counting down.
GCACTCGCTTGTGATAATAAATCAATGGCTTCAGCTAAAGACGTTTTACCGGTCAAATCTACACATTGTTGTGAGGTTAGCTGTTGAATTTCTGCTGCAAGAGGAGTTTCCTTTGCAGAACCAAACAACCACACTTGCCAACCTTCATTCAATTTTGCATTTGCAACTTCTGCAAAATGCGAAACCGGCCAACGTTTTGCAGGACCATATTCTGCACCGGGGCACAGAGCTAAAATGGGTTTATCTTTTAACAATTGAAATTTTGCTAGCGCATTTTCAATGTGCGAATCAGTGATTTGCAATAATGGCCAACGTGGTTCTGGTAAATCTTTTCCAGGCGGTAATCCCAATGCCATAAATCGTTCGATCATTAATGGATAACGTTTTTTATCCAAAATTCTAACATCATTAAGAAGACCATAGCGCATCTCACCACGCCAACCCGTGCGAACAGGAATTTTTGCAACGAAAGGAATAATCGCAGATTTCCAAGAATTGGCTAACACTATCGCATGATCAAAGTTTTTTTCACGCAAAGAACGTCCAAGCTTCCAACGAGAACTAAAATTAAATTCTCCGTGACCGTACGGAAGCGATAATGTTTCATCAACTTCAGGCATTCGCGCTAAAAGACCATGACTCCAAGGCGCAGCTAAAACCGTAATGTGGCAAAGTGCTTGTTGTTTCAAAAGAGTAAACAACGTTTGAGCCATGACCATGTCACCTACCCAAGCAGGACCTATAATGAGATATTTTTTTATGTGCTGCGCATTATTCATTTTTTATCTTTCAGAAAAAATTCTGATCCACAATAAGGGCAAGCAGCATGTCCTGTTTTTTCAATCGGTAAATAAACTCTCGGATGGGCATCCCAAAGCCTCATGTCCGGCATTGGACAAGATAAAGGTAAATCATCACGTGTCACATCATAACGGCGTAGTACACAAGCGCGTTCTTTCTTAGCCACAATCACTCCTCACTTAACCTGGATAAAGACGAGTCATTATCATGCGATCAAAGTGTGTGGTCAAGCATTAGAAATGAAAAGGGAGAACTGTAGCTCTCCCTCGATTGGACATAATACTCAAGTTATGAGCAAGCGAACTTATAAGCTAGACCCAATGTGTAAAGATCTGTGTTGGGCATATATTTATCGTCAAAAGTGCTGGTGCCTCTATAAAAAGTCCAGGTCAAATCAGCCGAAAATGAGTTAGTGATTGCATAGCTAGCGCCTACACCGAATAACACTTGAGCTACTTTACGGTTTTCTTGGTCAGCAACAATAGTGGCGTCATCTAAAAATATAGGAGCATGTGCTGCCTTGGTGAAATGCGCACCCGCTTTAGTAAACAACCTGAATCCGTTATCCAGAGGAAGACTGAGTTTTGCAACTAAATCGACTGCAAAAGCCTTTGGATGTTGATCATAGAGGGTTAATCCACCAGGTACGGTTGTCAGTGTATTTCTTCCAGCTTTGAAATAAGCTAAGCCTAATTCTACCGCAAAGAATTCATTAAAATCATAGCCTACGTCACCACGGGCAGCCCAATCTCCATGAGTACCTTCCCAGTGCAGACCTAAACTCGGGAAGTTGTCAGTGATAGAATCTAGATCACTCCACCATGTCTGAGCAAAACCTGCTTGTAGACCTATATAAAATCCTGGTTGAAATTCGTTTGCGACAACGCCGTAATAGGCAAGAGAACTGCAGCTAATCCCTAGAGATGCGACAACGCCCATAGTCCCTAAGAGCAATTTTTTAGCATTCATGCTTAATATCTCCCTGTTTAAAAAGCAATCGTTCAGATTGAATCGTGTACATACTATAATTGCGTCTACGCAGTAGGTCAAATCCTTTTTCAGCTCAGCATCTCCCGATTTTAGATTTTGGGTGTTTGGGCACTCAAAGCCTGTATTAATAACGGTTGCTTATAAAACCGGGGGATGCTTCCTTTTTAGATTTAGGGGTGAGAATCACGATTCTCTCCCCTAGAGCCCCTCATAGTGTAAGGAAAATCTTCACCTTTCATCTCAGCATCTCCCAGTTAAGCATGCAGAGCGATTCTAAAAAAGGCACGGAATCGATCGCCGTGATGATCCGCCAGCTCTTCAGCTAATACTTTTCGCGTTAATGGCTTAGCTATTACGAGATCAGCACTCAAATATCGCGTAAAATCAAAGCGCACTCCTGCTTGCAAAGAAGTCAGACTTTGACGATGGTGATGTGCATAGCGTGCCCACACAGCGCCGGCATCATAGGCAAGAAAATACTGCGCATTTTTGTGTTCTGGCGCACCAGGCTTTGTATCATAGCGTAATTCAGCTGTGCCAACGACGCCACTATCACCCATAATTTCTGCCCAATCGTACGCACGCCCCCAATACCGACCACCCACACTCAGCAATTCAGAAACAACGAGCGGATTAAAAGCATATTGTCCTTGACCACCCACCATCAAAGAAAACTGATCAACCAACGGCCGCGTATAACTGACTTCACCATTAATCTTGGTAAAATCGTCAACACCTTTGCCTAACGAGTGCCATGATCGCTCAATATCTTCAGCACCCAGCACGTCAAAACCATGACTTGCTCCCACTTGCGCAACTGCTTGACCTTTCCAACAATCATTAAAAATGTAATTAGTCGAAGCTTCTAAAACGCGCACTTTGTCGACATAATAATGTTTATGTTGCAGTTTGACTTCTTCATCCGTAAAACGCACACCTAAACGTGCCCATAATTGTTGCGTCACAGAAAGAATAAAAGGATGACGTGCAAAAATTCCAGCAGAAACTGCTCTTCCATCAAAATCAAAATGACTCAACGTAAATTCTGGTTCATTACGCGTATAATTTCCCCAAATTTTTAAACGCGTACCTGCATAGCCCAATGGCATATCATGTTCAACAGCCAAAAATCGCATTTCACTTCCATCACTACTCATCAGTGTATTCACATGAGAATGATCACCGAGTTGAAAAAGAGAATTACCAAATACATTAGCGGAATATTGATGAGGACCTTCCCATCGAACACCGTAATTATCATAACCTAAATCAATTCCAACTTGTTTAAATTCTGAATTTAATGTCACTTTTGCACAACCAGGATGCTGGCTATCTGGAGCAATATCAGCCGTCAAAGTAACGCCTGAAATTTCTCCCATCAATAAAATTTTTCTTTCGACATCAGCACGATTCAACGGAGATAATTTTTTTAATTTATGTGCATAACGCTGTAAAATATTAGCACTTGTTTTTTTATTAGTAATTTGAACATCACTGATTGCACCCTCATAAACAACGACTTCTAAAACACCATGACGCCTATGTTGTTGCGGGACTACAACTTGTGCTGCAAAAAAACCATGCTGTCGATAAAATTGCCCGAGCTCAGTTGCCAATTGTGTGACATTATTTAATGTCATCGGCAATCCCAGATAACGACCATTGATAATTTCTAGTTGAGCAGAAAAATCCGTTTCCTGATTTTTTACAATCACGTTTTGGAGTCGCGCAGGCGATTTCTTTTCTTGATGCCAATCAATTCTGACCAAGGGAAAATCTGCGTAATGAATTTGCGTTGCAGGTAAAGGACGGTGCAATGGAACGACTTCATGTTGAATGCGCCCTGGCGCAACTGATCCTGGGATTTTGATCGCAGAAGCGCTAGAACAAACAAAACCACAAAGACTGGCGGATACGATTAAGTTTCGAACTTTTGATGAATGACAAAACATTGAGCAATTCCTTTAGTAATTCCTTTTAAGGACAAAATTCTGCCTAGATGAACCCCGGAAGTCAACTAATGCATATGCCTTCAGTGCGATAGCCAGTGATTGCATCGTGTGTAACATGGTATAGGGAACCGTTCTTCGTTTCCTCATTTAATCATTTCACCTTGACACTGGCCAAGGTATAAAGTTAATTTTAGATCTTATGGGGTAAGTAAATAAGGATTTCATAATGGCACTAGAAAAGTCTGTATCTCTCCCAGCCAATAAACGACGATATGATTCAATAGCAACCATCATTCAAGGTGATGCGACTTGTGGTGCAACATGTTTTGATGGAAGAAATTTATTATTAGCCAATAATCACGCACTAAAATCCGAGTTTGTTGACAAGATATTGGCGTATTTAAAGAAAGTTTCTCAAAAATGCAGTGAAAGACCTAGTTCATCAGTCTTTATAAAATGGGCCGGTCAAATGAAATCAGAACTTTTGGCTTATACTCGAATACATATTAAGTTATTCCAACAAAACAAAACCTATGCCTCTCGTTTTGAATCCGCTTTAGATAAAGTCACGTATTCCATATATTTGGCTTACCACAACCCCCGCGATCCGGCAGCAATTTCTACCAAAATGGCAGAAATCATGCGTAAAGGTCTTTTTATTTTTTTAGAAAAAAAGCAGCAATATAAGCAGGGTAAAGCTCCTCACGCAGAATTACAGATCGTCGACTATCTTTATTCACAACGCCAGAATCTGTTCGAACAGGATGAGCCGATCTATGTAGGGGTCTCAAAAAAATGTTGCGGAAACTGTGAGCTCGCAATAACGGCACTGAATCAATCAAAAAAGAGCAAGGTCATAACTATACGGGGAGATGGGCATGGATTTCATTTTTTGGCGGGTATACCCAACTTTTTAAAAAACAATCTGCAACTTCAAGCAATTTTTTTGATGCTACGTAGTGTTAGCTCGCTTGAAAATGCCTTTGTAAATGATGCAGGGAGAATTTCGGGTGATGATCAGTTACTAACCCCCTCTTCTTCTATTTATGAAGATCCGAGCATTCATGAATCCATCACGTTTAGCCTCGAAGAAGAAAGTAGTGAAGTCACCATACCTTTGCAGACATCAAGCACAGCAAAAATGTTGAAGGAGCTTAAACCTGATCCAACGCTACCCGCACCACCACCGCCACGCTCTCCTCAAAAGCCAAAACCTAAACCGAAACATGATAATAAAAATAAAGTTGAAGCAAAAATCACACCTTCAAAACCTAAAGAAAAAGTGTCCAGGTCCAGTCTAAGCGCACCTGCTCTGATGTTTACTCCGAAAAATCAAAATTCTACGAAGGATAAAAAACAAACAATGTCCGTCAAACAAAAGAATGGAACCAAAACTAAACAGAAAGCGACAGGCACTAAAAAATCAAACAATAATCCAGCAAGGAAAAAACCAAGTAGATAATGCATCAGAAGGGGGCAACCTCAATTTTTGATATGATGCATTACGTCAAAAGTTGAGGTTGCCCTGAGCAAAAAGGTAGCAATCAGCGATTTGACCACTTATAATGCCCTTTTTGTCAATGCGGAGGAGGGGCCACATCATGAATAAGAACATAGATTCAAAGCAAATTACTCAACAATCACGTGCGCTAATCCCTCTGATTTTGATTATCTTCATCGACTCCATGGGGTACATGGTCTCAATCCCCACATTCTTGCGTTTATTCACAGAGCATTCTCACTCTCTAATGGGCGACATTTCCCCCATGATGGCCAACATTTTGTTCGGCTTATGTATAGCGACGGGATCATTCGGATATGTATTAGGTGCACCGATTATTGGCACATGGTCTGACAGCTGGGGACGAAAACGCACATTAGTCTTTTCATTGGCCCTTTCTTTAATTGGATTTATGCTGCCCATTATAGGCGTTCTCACGGCTTCATTATCATGGATATTAGTGGGTCGATTTATTGCCGGCATTGCGTCCAGCAGCCAATCCTTAGCACAAACCGCCATCGCCGATATTAGCGAAGGAACACAAAAAGCGTGGTATTTTGCAATGGTTGCGATTGCAATGACGTTATCTTTATTGGTGGGACCTCCTCTGGGTGCTTATTTATCTGACCCCAATTACGTGAGCTGGTTTAATAATACAACGCCATTTTTCGCTACCCTATTGTTGATTTTTATAACACTCCTACTGACAGTAAAAATGTATAACAACACTAACAATACATATGATGCTGAGAAATTATTAACGCTCGCAAATTTCAAGAACACGATTAAAGAAGCATTATCATCAGACATTACCACTCGATTATTTTTGATATTTTTCCTCTACGAATTGGGCTGGAGTTTTTACTATCAAGATATTTCTTTGTATCTCTCACAGAAATTTCTTTACTCAGTTAATTTAACCTCACAATTTTTAGCGTACACCGGAATTTGGATGGCGCTAGGATTAACATTTGGTTATAAAATTCTGACTCGTTATATTTCTTTAGAAATATTACTCACTAGCACATTACTCTGTTGTGCTATATCTTTTATTGCGTGCGCATTAACACAAAATTCTTTTTCACAATGGATTTTTGTTATCCCCGGCGCAATCGGAGTTGGTATGGTCTACCCCACTATCATGACACTGATTTCTGATAGCGTATCAAAAGCAAAGCAAGGTTGTGTTTTAGGATTAGCCGCTGCGGCATTCTCTGCACCTTGGGGAATTAGCGCGTTGTTAATGGGACCTTTAACGAATATATCTCAATCTTTACCGCTCACGATAGCTGCCGTAAGTTTAGTTTCAGCCACTTTCATAAGTTACCGAAGAAAACGTTTTGCGCAAATGGCTTACTAGTTCTTCTTCGATAATTTCTACTACATTTTGAACGTGATTTTATCTTGACGTGCGTGTATTACATCGCTAACTTCAGCTGATTTCAAAACTGTTTGCTTGCCAAAAAATCTTGGTGTAGTTATCTGAAATGTATTACAGAAATTATTATCATTATTTCCTTGATTCAGTAGAAATCCTCCGACTATTACTGACAATGCAGCAACAATAATCACTGGACTGAACATTAGTACAGCTAAATCGAGAGTCGCTAGCAGCGCAAGCCCTCCCAAAACCATAAGACCTGCGACAATACAAAAAATTCCATTCCGTAAATTTTGATCTTTGATTTTTAATATTGCAGCTTCATAGTTTTTTATAGACGCATTGGGATTTTTGATTATTTTATCAATTCTTTCATACGCCTTTAAGGCCATATTTGTGGCCTGTATTTTCTGTTGGTCAGTAAAAAACCAAATGGAATTTGGGTAATCTTTGATATAATCGTTCATACTATTGAGCTGTTCGACCCAAGTATTCAAGGTACTAGGAGGTACAGAATTAGGTTGTTTTTTAAGTATAGCGCAGCGTGCATTAATCTTACCCTGCAGACTCTCATGTTGCTTGTCTAGCTTTACAGTTAACTGACTTAAGGTGATGGCATCAACAACGCTGTCAATTTTATTATTTGCGCTATCCGCCAACCCTTCTAACGCTGTTCCCACATCTTCCAGGAAGCTTGCAGCTTTATCTTTTGCTGATTTTTTCCCTGAAACAGCCTCTCCGATAGTCCGAAGGCCTTTATCTGCCTCTCTTCCTAATTTTTCTAAACTCAACTTACCTTTCATGTGCCAACCTCTTATTCATTCAGTTAATGCAGCATTTTACCTCGAATTTTAACAAAAAGTCCAGTAAAGAATGCAGGGAAAAGAAATTGGTCAGATCTTCACTTGATACATAGTTAATAGTTAATAGTTTACAGTAAACTATTAACTATGTATCAAGCGAATATCTGACCCTACCCAACTTTACATAGTTCAATCGATTTTATAAGATCTGCCTGGTCAAGTAGATATTCACAACGCTTGAGGATTAGAGATTTATATTGATTAAAGTAATCCGTTTCTTCATTTGTTTTTGTTTGTGGCTTATATTCATTTTTCAACACCAATGACAAATTTGTTGCCAGCGATTTTAAGCGTCTCGTGACAAGCAATCTGTTAAGTTGGCAACTATCTGCAAAGTCTGCTAATTGATAAGCATTAATGCCATCACTATCAAATTCATCGCCAAATGCCATAGCCATTTCTTGTTCAAATTCAGGATACATCTTTATATTAACTAAGTCATAAAACGGAGCAAGTTTTATGCCACTATTATCAACAAAGAAACTAATATTTTTTCCATGCGCATCACAATTAAAAACTAATGCATTAAATAGCACCCAATCAAGTATTTTCAGTTTGGTGAGTGAAGGATTTGCGCATTGATTTGCAAATTGAAATATTCTTTTATAGCTTGCGCCATCTCGAATGTGAGCAACATCCCTACCACTACCAAAAATGCGTTCATATTTGTATTCTGGAGACATATTCAATGCCTGACAGCCATCAATAATATGGAGTCTTTTAATTTGCTCCATGGAAATAAATTTTCTGTCAAATCGGTCAACCAACAATGCTGAGTAATTGCCGTACCGCTTTAACTGGACATCAGCAACGTTCAACCCACATTGTTTTGCTAATTGCATTGTAGTAAATTCATTCAACACCAAATGGGATAATTGTTGTTTCTCAAATTTTAAAATATGAGTCGAACATAAAGCTTCTTCACCAAATCCTAACTGTCCCTGTTCATTTATTAAAACATTAATTTTATCTTGTACACCTGCACTTGATAATCGAGGTTTGGCATCCCAGATTATCAGGCTATGTCCTTCACGATGCTTTAGGCGCTCTTCTAACTCAGCATCTGTTATCGGGCGGAAAATTGGGTCGAGCGGAATTTTTTCATTTGATGCAAGTACAATGAGTGCACCTGATATATCTTTCCCAAGTGCTCTAATTAATCCAAATGTATTGTATTTGCTCAAATGAAAACTTCTTAACAATTCGTCTAACCCGTTACCTTCAGGCAATAAATTTCGCAAAAATCTCTCAACATTTTCGCGTGGAATTACATTATTTAAGCGGAGATGAGGTGATAACGGGTAGCCTTTTCGTTGCCATTCTTCGCTATAGTGAAACTGTAGCGAGTCTTCTATCAACAATATATCGGCAGTGTGTTTATTGTTTAAATATAGGGCTAAGCTATGTTCATTTCCAGACATCACCCACCTCTTCGTTTTCTTGCCAAGGTTTGATATAGAGTGTGATACCTAATGAATCGCAAATTCGCAGTACGTTATCGACGGAACTTGTACCTTGTCCATGTTCTATCCTATGAAATGTCTCTTTGGCAACACCACAAAGAGCTGCAGCATCTTCTAAACGCAAGTTGCTCTGTGTGCGCTTCGCTTTAATCGCTTCTCCCAACAGTTTAGGTCCCACGGGCTGGCTAAGGTCAGGAGTTGGTAGTTTCTTGATACGTCTGGCCATTTTAATCCTAATTTATTAGGTTTAATGTCTGATAAGTAGCCTTATCTTCAAATAGGTCTAATATAGTAGGATTATACAGAAAAGTCAAGGGAAATTTGATATAAAGCTAATATATTAGTTTTTTAAAAATATGGGGGGTCAGATCGTAGCTGCGCCGGTCGAAGAAATCGATTTGCGCAGCTAAAGCCATCAGTCAAATACATTACATTTCCAATGTTTCTTCTACAACCTCTAGAACTAGATCTTCAGGACGTAGACCTTTGCCTTGAAAAACTCTCTGAAAGTTTGTGAAATTATCATTGTTGTCCTGTGAAGGATTCGGGATAATTGCAAATTTAATATAATCAAATGCATTGGCAAATTCTTGTTCGCTGATAACGTCCAAATAAAATTGTGCCACCCGTTTAGAATCATTTCCAAATGCACCACAACCAAATGCGCTAAGCACAAGAGCTCGATCATGATTAGCCTTAGCCGCACGCAATTGACCACGAATTTTGCGCTTCATGCCATCTTCATACTGTTGAGTATTAGGATCTTTATAACTAGTCGATTTTTCATTACCTAAATTATAGGCAGCTGAACTCACCATATTGACTTGAAAACGGTCATCAGGCTTACAAACTTCGTAACCCGCATCTGCACCTTTACGAAATACTGTTACGCCTTCAGAATATAAAACAGTAAAATCTCCAAATCCACCCGCTCCCTCATAAAAATCAGGTAGTGAATTTAATAAGTCAGTTCGCCTACAAAGATCTTCTTCTTGAGCTCCAGCACCATGAGCGTAACCACCACCCACATGATTTTGATTAGCCATATTCAATACACAAACCGGAAGCCCTAGCTTAACAAGTGGTCGTGCAGCTTCTAAGCAATCTTGAGGAACCACTTCGATTACACAGTTAAGTTCGCCTTTATGCTTCGCCTTAAGATTATCTATCCTAACAAATGCAGCTTTCTTTGGAAGGAATTTTTCGTTCGGATCAGCTAAACACATAAGCGTATGCGCCTGAACTAATTTTCGCACATGTGAACATAAAAATGATTCTTCATGCAAAATAATAAAATGAGACGGATCCCATTTGTAATCTCCAAATACGGCACGTATTTTATCAACATTGGAAGGATTCACTTCTATTGTTCTCAGCCTATCAATTAAATTGGCTATATCTATTACTGCCTTCCTCTCTTCTGCAATTCGCAAATACAAATGTGCCAATAAACGCAATCGGAAATGAGACTCTGTAACAACAACAGTGTATTTTCCGTGATCGGTTTCGCGAACTTCCTTTATATAATTCTCATCACCATCCAGAAAGGAAGGTATCTCGTGAAAAAGAGCCAATAGTTTTTCATAATCTTTAGTCTCAATAGAAAATGATATTTTGCCCCCTCTAATTTGTTTTATTATCACCTTGCCTTCGATCCCCAACTTCAGCTCAATTGTTCTAGCTAAGTCAACGGATTTGATTTTGCCTCTAACGGGGGATGGTGCTACTTTTGGTTCTTCTGCTGGTCCTTTCATATTTCTTCTCCAAATGGTTAATTAAACGGGAAATTTTACCCTATTATTGGTGAAAAATCAACGAAACCCTAGTTTTTAAGGGGACAAATCTATGACCGCAACATCCTCTGACGACCATCTCACCATGTTCCAAACTCTCCCCTTTACTTCGATTTGTGCTACACTCTTGCGGTTTCAACATCTCATGAGAGGAAATGATGTCACAGTACATTTATACCATGCAACGGTTAGGCAAAATTGTTCCGCCAAATCGCTATATTTTGAAGGATATTTCGCTGAGTTTTATTCCTGGAGCCAAAATTGGTGTGCTGGGTATAAACGGTTCAGGTAAATCCACTTTATTACGCATTATGGCAGGCACTGATAAAGAATTTGTAGGTGAAGCTCGTGCTCAACCTGGGATAAAAATTGGTTATTTACCACAAGAACCCCAACTCGACCCTCAAAAAGATGTACGCGGAAATGTCGAAGAAGGGATTGCTGAAATTAAATCCCTTGTTGATCATTATGAAGCTATCAGCATGAAATTTGCCGAACCAATGAGTGATGACGAAATGAATAAACTCATTGAAGAACAAGGTGAATTGCAGACTAAAATCGAAGCAGTCAATGCGTGGGATATTAATTATAAATTAGAACGCGCAGCGGATGCATTACGTTTGCCTGCTTGGGAAGCGGATGTGACAAAATTATCGGGTGGTGAACGACGACGCGTCGCATTATGTCGATTATTATTATCTGAACCAGATATGTTATTACTGGATGAACCTACCAACCATTTAGATGCAGAAAGTGTTGCGTGGCTAGAACATTATTTGCAATCATTTCCTGGAACAGTAGTAGCCATTACTCACGATCGATATTTCTTAGATAATGCTGCTCAATGGATTTTAGAACTTGATCGCGGCGAAGGAATTCCTTATGAAGGAAATTACACGAGCTGGTTAGATCAAAAAGAACAACGCTTATTGATGGAAGGAAAACAACAAGCGGCACATGATCGCGCAATTAAAGCTGAATTGGAATGGGTTCGACAAAATGCAAAAGGTCGTCACGCAAAAAGTAAAGCGCGTTTGCAACGATTTGAAGAATTAAGTTCCAAGGAATTTCAACAACGCAGTGAAACTAACGAAATTTATATTCCACCCGGACCACGTCTAGGCGATTTAGTGATCGAAGGCAATGGCCTGAGCAAAAGTTTTGATGGGCGATTATTGTTCGAAAATCTTAATTTCCGTTTGCCGCCTGGAGGAATTTTAGGTGTGATCGGCCCGAACGGTGCTGGTAAATCGACATTTTTACGCATGATTACCGGAAAAGAGGAACCTGACGAAGGTGTTCTTCGAATTGGTGATACAGTGCAGCTCGCTTACGTTGATCAAATGCGCGACCATCTTGTGGATAACAAAACCGTGTGGGAAGAAATTTCTAACGGTCAAGACATTATTCAAGTCGGCAAAGTTGAAATGCCTTCACGCGCATACGTCGGTCGATTTAATTTCAAAGGATCCGATCAACAAAAACGTGTCGGTGAATTATCGGGTGGTGAACGTAACCGAGTGCATCTCGCAAAATTATTACGAAGTGGTGGCAACGTTTTATTACTGGATGAACCGAGTAATGATTTAGACGTTGAAACACTACGCGCACTCGAAGAAGCGTTATTGGCATTCCCAGGATCAGCGATTGTTATTTCACATGATCGTTGGTTCTTGGATCGAATAGCGACGCATATTTTAGCATTTGAAGGCGACAGCGAAACGGTTTTCATCGAAGGAAATTATCAAGATTATCACGAAGATTTACGTCGTCGAAAAGGTGATGCTGCTGAAACACCACGCAGAATTAAGTACAAAAAATTGGCTTAAAAAGAAAGGGGTCAAGTTTAATTAATTGATTAACCTTGACCCCTTTGCTCATGTCATCGCGATGACAACGTTTGTCTCTTGTGGTAAATAACTAAAAGTTTACTTCCTCAGGAGCGCTAGTATATCGACGACTTTTTTCTTGCATCACTGCAGGTTGATCCGCCCCCCAATCTCTCCAACGGGAAGGATTATAAGTTACCGTACGTGGAGGACTAATTTCACCCGTTGTATTCTTTTTATCCACTCGAGGGCTAAACGGAATTTTTCCTGATCGCACAAGCCGATCATGCCTTGATGCTTCGCTTTCTGGATTGGGTCCTCGAACTTGAATTAATTCATAGCCCACAACACTCATTTTTGATTTATTAAATTTATTAGCAGGCGTTTTGAATCGATTAGGACCAGCAGGCCAGTTCCTGACCACATCATTTTGATGAACACAACCGACTAAAAATAATACGGTGAATAAGGCGCAAACAAAATGCATTGAGCGAAATCGTTTCATACTATCATTTCCTTTGATATAAGAGAGTTCCTAAATATCCAGGCTAGAATTCTCGCCGTAATTCGTTTCACTGTCAACCAACCATTTGATGATGGATTTTGGTTAAAGCAGACCATTGCTCAGGCGTAGTCACCGTGCTAACATTACTTCTTAACTTCACAAAATAGGATTGTGATTATGCAATGGATGCAGTTTAAACGCCCTCTCTCCTCCTTAGTTTGGGGCGCCACCTTGTGTTTATCCCTCTCAACGATTAATTGTTATGCCGTTATTAAAGAGCAAACAATATCGACTTCTGAGAAGCTTGTTCAACTGCCCCCAGTTACGATCTCTGATCGTATGAGAGCTAAAATCGTTCAAACTGGACAATCCAAACAAAGCCATGATACATCTCATAAGCATATGGCCAGCGAAAACCACTCTATAGTGCCCTACGAAACGTGGCGTCAGCATCACCGCTTCACCGATCCTCGCCCAGGCGATCCTCAGCCCGCTGTTCGTCATATTGAACCACCAACACCTCTAGAACATTTACCCTCTTCAAAGGTGCTCGCACGCCAAGAATTTTCACCTGGTTATAAAGTGATGCATGACTTTTGGTTAAGACCATTCACACGAATAGTCGCCGATAGTGATATTAATATTACTTTACGAAATTCAAATAGACCCCAAGTTGCAGTAATGAATAGAGAACAACCTGGACGTGACCTGGTAATAACAACCGTAAAAAATGGCACGCTCTATCTACAAGATGCGGCCGCTCCGTCAGATGCAAGAATTCGCGACAAACCATTGCAAGTTTTAGTCGATGCAAACGGTATTGATTTTATTCGACTTCATAAAAGAAGTTCTTTATATGCCCCGAATTATCGAGCACATAACTTGAAAATACTTTCTTTCACCTCGGGAAATATTATTTTACACGGCTCCATTCATTCCAATCATATTGAACAACATGGTACTGGCATGATTAGCATGGATTCAATTAATGCTAAAAAACTGGATATTATGACAAACGGGCCCGGTTTAATTCGAGTAGCCGGTTCTGTGGATACTTTAACTGTTCGTGGAATTGGCAATGCCAAAGTCGATGCGAAATATCTGCGCACAAAAGATGCCATCATTCAAACGACTGATATTTCTGAAATTGCCGTAGCTCCTTACAATTCACTTAATGGTTTTGCAAGTGGTAATAGTCACATTTACTATTACAAAACGCCTGAATTTATAGCCCCACGAACTATGGGCAGTGGTAATATTTTGCAAATGCAGTACTGGGACTAATAAACTACGGCTGCGGCTGCAGTAAATCCAGAAACAGCGGTATAAGATCGATCCCATTCGTAGGGTGTGGAATTGTGTTACTCGTTACAATTTTTTCTGCGCCTGCCGCCAATAAATCTTCTTTTGCACCTTCAGCAAAAACAGCATGAATACCAACGCAAATTGGTTTTTTCATTCCTGAAGACTGCAATACATTGATACCCTGAATCATTGTACTACCCGTTGAAATTATATCATCAATCAATACCGGGGTATGATCACGATACTCAGACATTAAGGGTGCACTGATTGAAACCGTATTATCACCGTAGCGTTTCTTTTTAAAAATAATAAAAGGTAATTTAGCCTCGTGTGCAATCACTTTAATCCACTGCTCACTTTCTTCATCTGGTCCAATAATCAAGGGCTTCTCTACGTTTCGCCAAACCCAATTTGCAACAACGGGCGCAGCATGAATTACCTGATTTTGAATTGGGTAAAGAGTTTCTAATTTTTGAACTCGATGTAAATGCGGATCTACCGTGATTATACGGTCAAAGTAATGACTGATAAATTGAGCAAAATATTTTGATGTCAAACCTTCACCTGGTTTTGTAACTGCATCTAATCTCATATAACACAAATAGGGCGCAATTAATGTCACGGTTTTCGCACCGACAGCACGAAGTGCATCAGCAACAAAAATGAGTTTAATAATTTTTTCATTGGGATGACGCAAATTAGTCAAAAAATAAACATCCGAACTCGTAATAGCTGACAAAACCCTGACAGAAATCTCACCATCTGGAAAAGTATGCCACTCTAATGATCCTTGTTGCCAAGCTAAACCACGTGCTAATTCATAAGCAAATGATTCATCTTCTGGTAAATTAAAAAGTAACGTCATAAGTTATTCCTCTTGATTCGCTAATTGAATTACTGGCCCTTCTTCTCCCATCAGTGTCAAAGCATACTCCATTTCACCTTCTGATTCTGCATGAATTGTAAAAAGTGGCTGATTTTTTTCAACATGATCACCGATCACAGCTGATAAATAAACACCTGCTGTTTTTGCTTGTGGAGCACCGGCCGTACGAGCTATTCGAGCAATGACTCGATTATCAATTGCAAAAACTTTCCCTGATTTTTCTGCGCGTACTACATGTTGATACGGCGCAGTTCCAGGCTCACGCATCCCACCTTGAGCATTACATATTGCTTGAAATTTTTTCCACGCTTTACCAGATTCTAAAATTTCTTCGGCTATAGAAAACCCTTTTCCTCGCTCAACTGCAGGAGAAAATTCTATAATTCCAGCAGCCAATTGCAATGCTCTTTCGCGCAAATCAGAGGGTGCATTTTTTTCATTGCATAAAACTTCAATCACATCTTTAGCTTCTAATGCAGGGCCAATTCCACGTCCAACAGGTTGCGAACCATCCGTAATCATCGTTTGAACATGAATACCTAATTCAGCGCCGACTTGAATTAAATAATGCTCAAGAATTCTCGCCATTTCTAAACTTCGAACTTTTGCCGTTTCACCAACAGGTAAATCAATTAATACATGTGTTGATCCCGCTGCTATTTTTTTTGAAAGCACTGACGCGATTAATTGTCCTTCACTATCCAAATCTAACGCACGCTCAACGCGAATTAATTGATCATCTGCAGGACTTAAAGAAACACTTCCACCCCAAGCAATACATCCGCCTTCTTTTTCAACGACCCGACGCATTTCTTCGAGAGTTAATGAAACTGGAGCAAGCACTTCCATAGTATCAGCAGTTCCTGCAGGTGAAGTAATCGCGCGAGAAGAAGTTTTAGGAATCATCAACCCAAAGCTTGCAACAATGGGCACTACAATTAAAGATGTTCGATTTCCCGGCAAACCACCGACACAATGTTTATCGACAATTAAAGGTGCGTCCCAGTGCAATCGATCTCCGTGATTAATCATCGAAGATGTTAATGCAAGAATTTCGTCGCGATTTAAATGGCCACCCGCACATGCCGTTAAAAATGCGGCAATATGGATATCGGAATAACGTCTTTCTACTACATCCGAAATAATTTCATCGATGGCTTTTGCATCGAGTTGGTGACCATAAATTTTTCGACGAACCTCACTCAAAGAGCTCAAGGGTGTCGGATGAGAAAAAAAAGCATCGTCGCCTTCACTGGCATTTAATAATTCCCACGCTGATTCCGAAAGACCCACTTCACCTAATTGCAAAATATCGGACGTCACAATATTAAGCGTCGCAATTATCGACGTTTTACCGACTGTTAAACGAATTCGAGTTTGAGATCCAAAACCTTCCGATTGACAAACCAAACAGTCTCGGCGCATGAAAACGACTGTTTCCTGATAGGTATCAATCCCTATTCGACGAATCTTTAATGAAAGCCTTTTAGACACCTGGTACCATCCTTGTTAGGGATAAGATTTTAATTTTGAAACGAGTAGCGAAATACTCAAAAAGCAGCTTTAATCTTTCATATGACTGAGACTTGGCAAATTACCTTCTTCTTTTGCTATTTCATACCGTGCAAGACCCCTGTAATATGTTAGGGCTTTAGAGCAGCTAGGATACTCTAGCTCAACTTTTTCAATTCTAACAAGTGCGTCTTTATATAATTTATTTTCACATAATGTTTTTACTTCATCTAGAGCCTTCTGGCTAGAAGAACTCTTACTAGAAGATGACAGTAATCGTGATGAACTTGATGTTAGATTCTTAGTGTATCGACCAGGTGGTAATCTTTTCATGGGTTATCTCCTAGGTTTAAATGATGTGGGTGTTTCTTGAGATGGAGAATAACTGAACCGTTCACTGAGTACCATCATATCACGTGAATATTTTTCTTGGAACGCCTCAGATATTGGTTTTATTTCAGGATGTTGCGCGTGCTCTGTAGATTTTGCAAGATCGCAAAGCCCTTTAAGTCCTTCTGGTGTTAATATACCTTTTGCACCAAGCGTTTGTCCGTAATAGTTTAGTAAGCGATCAAAACCACCTGTCGTAAGAGCCTTGTGTACTACTGTGGCACAACTTTCACCATCAGCTAAATTGAGACGAGAGCCGAGAATGCTGTAAACTTTTTCTGGATTCTTGATATAGACCTCAATGAATTCTAACATTTTTTTTGTGTCTAAAGTATGCAAATCAATACAATGTGGTACACGTTCAAATCCGAGTGTATCTTGAAGGAGATTCTCAGACAATACTACTTTATGTTTAGACGCTGGTCTCAGAGCACGTAAATCATCTGCCATACCAATACTTAAGTACTTATCTTGAATTCCTAAGGCTACATGCCCGGGGTGAATATCGTGTTTGTGTCGTAATACTGCTTCTGGGGTACCATAATGTTGCAGTAAAAATGTAGCTGCCACCAAAGTTGTTGACGTTGGAACAAAAACCTTTTCCTTTTTGATACTGCCATTTTTTTGTGTTAATTCTTTAACTAATGAGTATCCTGGAGCCCAAATATAAACAGCAGTAGGATGCAGAGTACTTGGCTTAACGGAAACTCGTCCTGCATTAGAACTGATTGTTCGAACTTGCTGGATTCTTCTGTACACGCTATGGCCTCCCATATAAGTAAGCTATAGGTTATAGTATAGCACATTAAATGAATTTTTTCGCTGTTCTAAGCTTCGCATGACTCAAAACAGATGCCTCTCATTTTAAAAAAATAGTGTGTTACTTTACAGATAGATTCCACTTGATCACTAAAAGTAATTGTAACTTAACCAATATTGATAGGTTGCAGTTATAAGACCTGGAGCTATCAGATCTATAATTGACGCCATCTTAAGAGGTTTAGGAGATCGCGTTGCAAGAGGATTAGCGTATCTAGGGCCACATACATTACATGAATTATTTTTTCATTTTCCACCTCGATATAAACTTCGATTTTAATGACTATATTGATAATTATTGTAAGAAATCACGTCGTAATAGTTTATTTAAAGAAGATCAATTACCAAGTAGGTCTTCGATATTTTCAATTAACTCAATCCTAGACTTTATGCCAAATTTGCGCTTCATATTCATCAATATCGCTTCCACTGTTCTATAGCTCAAACCTAGAGTTCTTGCTATTTCCTTTATACTGCGACGATACAATAGATTAATTGCAACTTCTGCTTCTCTATGTGTCAGAACAGATCTAATGTTTTCATTCGAATTTACAGTTTTGTTATCACTAAATCTATCTTGTAATTTAGAGATTTTAGCTTCTATTTCTAGTCTTCGTGATTCATTAATTATATTGCATAATTTATATACATTTTCCTGCGAGAATAAATCATTATGATTTCCTTGAACATAGATATGTTTATAATTCGCATCCGTCATGTGCCGCCACCCTAATCTATCATTTTTAATACCATTTTCGGCAATATTTTCAGATGCTTCAACCAGATAAAACATCCCATAATATTGCGGTTGATAGCTTTTAACTAAATTAATATGATAATTTGCAACATCTTTAGTATCATTTGCAACTACTGATATTTCAGCATTAATCGTACGGTCATTCATTACATCAGGATGATATGTATCAAATAGATATATTTGGTCAATTTTAATATTCAATTGTTTTGCAATATGAGCCATTTCTAAAGCGACAAGACCACCAAATGACCAACCAGCCAAAGAAATCCTGTTATGAAATTGGGATTTCAATAATGATTCCATATAAAACTTCGCTAGATCCGATATAGTATTAAATCTTATAGACTCATCAAATAATGTAGGTGAGACAATTCCAATTATGTTCATATTCAAGTATTGCGCAAGTGTATAATAGTTAGTAATTAATCCTGAAACTGGATGAACTATTACTAGGGTTTCTGATGCGCCCATCTTAATAGGTTGGATACAAGCAACGTAATTAATTGTAACATTTAGGCTATGTTTCACGTGGATAGTGAAATTACGAATTGTAGGCTGTTTAAGTACATCTTCAGTTGCTAAAACGACAGAAAATCTGTCTTGGATTTTTGCAAGCAAGATTGTAAACAGCAATGAATTTCCACCCAAATCAAAAAAATTGGCGTCATAATTACAGTTATCAATTTCCAACAAGTCAAGCCATAGATTTTTTATGAATTGAAGAATCGCATCATTTCTTTTGGCTATATTATCATCAGTTACTTCATCATTATAATTATTCTTTATGACATATTTGTATAGATCATTTACATTGACTTTGCCATGCGAAGTCAATGGAATCGAACTTACCACATAATGATTTTGTGGAATCATATATTGAGGTAACCAACTAGATACTGTACTCCGTATAGTTCTCAATATTTGAGGCGATGTAGACAGCAACTTATCTTTTAATTTTATATATGCGACTAGGCTTGACTCATTTCTTTGCTTAATTGGCTGTACTACGACATTTTGTATTTCTGGCAATGAACGATAGACCCTCTCAATATCTTCAAGCTCGATTCGATAGCCTCTTAACTTTATTTGACGATCAATTCTGCCACCAAATTCAAGAGCACCATTATTAAGAAATCGAACTTTATCTCCAGTTTTATAGACTCGCATTGGTTTATCAGAAAACTCGGATAATGATAGTTCCAGAAATTTCAACTTATTATCTTTTTCACAATTAATATAGCCTTGCGATATAGCATCACCAGATAACAATAATTCACCCCATGCTCCAATCGGTGCTAATTTTCCATATTCACCGAGAACAATAGCAGTAATTCCGCAACATGGATATCCTATCGGAATTGGATCACGTACACTTCGGGGAATTCGATACAATAATGATATTGCTGTCGCTTCAGTAATTCCATAGGCATGGTATATTTTTTTTGGTGCAATTTCTGAGTTTATTAATTTATATACTGCACCTGCTTTTAATTGCTCTCCACCAATGATTAAACGATTTATTCCTTCAAATATCTTAGTATTATTGGAAACCATTGCGTGAAAATGAGAAGCCGTTAAGGTTAAGCAATTAATCTGCAACTTTTGAATTGTCTTATATAGTTTTGAATAATTAAGCTTATCGCTAGAATTAATGATTGATAATGTAGCTCCATTTAGTAAGGCAGACCATATCTCAAATAGTGAGACATCGAATGTCAATCTTGTAAATTGCGCGATATTATCATCAGGATTAATTTTAATAAAGCCAAGGTTCTTTGATATCTGAATAATTGAAGTGTCGGAAATCATCGTAGGTTTTGGCACCCCCTGAGTTCCTGATGTAAACAAAATTGCTGAAGTAGAATTTGTACGAGTAATATGTTTACGAATAACCGATGGATTAACATTGAATCCAACATCAGGTATAGTCTGACCTAAGACGTCCTCGAGAATAAATGTTTGAAACTTTAAAGATTTTGATTTTAAGAAGTACTTTCTACTAAGCAGACAATGACGTGCATTAATCTGATTATACATAAGCATTAAACGATTTAATGGGAGCTCAGGATCAAAAGTTACAAATGTTCCATTAATTTTTAATATTGCCAATATTGCTATAATATATCCAACACTATTATCCATCATGACTATTATTCTACGAGTATCGATAAATTGAATTCTATCGTATAGATATTGAGCCACAACATCAGAATATATATCCAACTGATTATACGTCAAAACTTGTTCAGTACCTTGAACAGCAATCTTATCACCGAATTTATTAATTTGCATTCTTAAAATATTTAGAAGTGATCTATTCAGATATACTCTCTTATTATTAGACCATTTTTTTAAAGCAACCACTTCATCTTGGCTAAGAATGGTTAAGTCTTTTATCTTTATCACAGGACAAGTTATCAATTGATTCAAGATATTCAGATAATGATTAGCTAACCTTTCAATGCTCACACGATGATAATTAATTTTATTGAATTGAAACTCCATTGTAATTGAGTTTTTTTTCTCACGAAAGATAATTACAATATCAAATTGGCTATATTGATCAATGTTTGTATATTGCTCAGTAACAATTTCAGTTAAAATTAGAGGGTGCTGATTATCTGGATAATATAGCATTGCTATTTGAAAAAATGGGTGCGGTCTTATGTTAGGCTGCACTCCCAGCAAACCAAACACCTTGGACAAACTAATTTCTGATCTTAGAGTAGCCTCTTCTATATCATGTTGTACTTTTTTTAATATATCCAAATAGCTGTCTTCATCTTTTACTGCACAGGTAACAGGAAAGACTTGAGTAAACAAACCAATAGTGTTTTGAAATTTAGGATTATTTCTGTTAGCAAATGCTGTAGCAATATGTGGTGTATTTACATTCAAATGAAAACGTAAATTTATAAGCATTGATGACATAAATATTACAAAAATACTATAAGACTTGAATACTTTTTCCTTGACTAATGAAAAATATAGATTATTCGGAATATCAATAAAAATTGTTTCCGTAATCATTCTTGCTTTACTGACATTATTATCAAACGGTATGAAACCAGTATTAATGTTAGACAACTTTTTTAACCAATATTGCTCATCCTCATTATAATTCGTAGTCTTTTGCTTTAAAATGTATTCTGAATATTTCATTGGCGGAATTCTAAGGTTACTTGATTTGTTAACATTAGTATTATCAAAATAAATTGCAAGATCTCGGTAAAGAATCCCTAGCGACCATTCGTCTATTACAAGATGGTGGAAACAAAGCGTTAAAATGTGTTCATAGTCATTAATTTTAAGAAGACCTGCACGACATAAAACGCCTTGATTAATCTTAAATCGCCTATTAGTGAATTTTTTTATCCATTGATCTATCTCTAGGGAATTTTCATGATCTAAAACATACTTTGAATGGTATACCTTGAATGGAAATCGACCTATTTTTTTAAATTTCTGAACAATACTATTACTTCTTAAGATAAAATTTGAAGATAGTGCCTCATTATTTTTTAGAACACTATTTAAAGCAAGATGTAATCTTTGAACGTTCAATTTACCCTTAAGTCTATGTGATGTTGACACATTCAAAGGGGGGCGATTTTTTTCTAGAATTTCTTTGGAAAAGATAAGATCTTGCTGATTTGACAATTGATAAAAGTATTTTTCGACTCGTTCACTAGGTGAATCTTGCTCTGTTGGCCTAGCATTTATCAGCTCCAAAACATCATCTGCGAGCATGTTAATACTGACTGACTTATTTACAGCACTAAAAGGCAAAGTGACATGAAAATTTTCATATATCAAACCAATTATCTGTACAGTTTTTAAAGAAGAGATTCCGTAATCGAATATATTTTTGCTAACATCAATAGTATTGTTTGGTAAAACTTGTTGCAAATAACGTACGAGACTGCGCAGTATTTTATCCCTTTCACTCCCTTTTCGCCACATTTTAGTATCTTTATAGGAATATTGGCCATATATCAAATTCGATAAGTCGTTGACGCTATGAATGGACATTAAAATTGACTCTCTATACTGATTTAATTTATTATTTGAGAGATCCGGCTTATCACTCTTAATATTGTGTGATAATGCGGCCATCTTAGTTAATCGCTCAATTCCAGAATAAGGAGCGAAATTAATTTCAAGTAGCTTGTTTAGACTACAACGCAATAAGATACCATCACCCAAATTTTTCTCAGAAGTTTTTTTTAATAAGTTTGTAAATTCTTTAGCGGGAACATTTTTTTCATTACCAACGAAGTAAAACTCTATTTCAGTTATTCCATCAGGCATCGACTCTTCAGCAATCAACTTAATGACCTGATGCTCAACTCCTCGACCAAGAACCCTACAACTTAAAAGAAAATTATCAACTCGTCGTACACTCTTACTTATATCATGGTAAAATAGCAATCCAACTAAACCATATTCACCAAATCTATCACTCACATATATAGTTCTGATTTTATTTTTAGTATCATTCATTATATTAATAATTTCTTGTGAGCTAAGCTCTTGTTTCGCAAAATTGAATTGATTAGTTCTCTGAGTAAGTTGCGAAACTCTTTGTACATCGCTATTTTTAATCCAACTTAAAGTCACTTGCAGATCGAGTTCTTGAAAAAACTTGTGTATGTTTTTTGATTTTTTTATTTCATTTACTCTAATATTCTCTTGATGATATAAATTTGTTCTTATCGCATCTTCATTAGTTATAGATAGTTTCTCAAGCTCCCAACTTTTATTTAAATAGTCAAGAAACTTTAAACTATCAGTAGGAATATGCACTACTGTTATCTGACTTAAATTTAACTTGACTTCTTCAACCTCAACTACGTTATCCTCGAACAGTGTTATTTTATCTAATCCTATATTTAATTCAGAAGACATCTCCGATATATTAACTGATTTTGGACGCCAATTTATTTTGTAACTCACAAAATGACTCCACTTCAACAACATATGAGGATTCCGATCGAATACTTGTTTGACATCATCTAGGTTGTTTTTACTACATAAACAAAGCAATACTCCTGAATCATGAAGTTTGACCAGTTTTTTTTGGAATTTCTTATGAACTTTTGAAATTCTAATATCATCCCAGCCCACCTCTCCACATACCCCATCCCAAAGAGTATTATCACAATCAAGCACAATTAATTTTACATCATACAGGTAAAGCTGATATAGTTTTTGGCTTATAATTACCCCTAATACATCATAATAATTTTGCGTATATGGCATATGCCCAAGCTCTTCTGTATGCTCATTAAATGTCGTAAAACTTGAGAAATCATAGCTTTTGAGAACTTTATTTGCGCAGAATATCTTAATATTTTTTCGTGATTTAAGCTTTAATAGTAATCTCTTATGAAATGTATCATGTAAATTATTATCCACATATTTCGAATCTGACGGACATAATATAACCAGATAATTTGATAGTTGATTAGCCGACAATAGTATATTGGAAAACAAATTTACATTATCGTTTAATTCATTCTTTCCCGTTTCATTATAACCTTTCAGCCAGTCTTGATAACGCACACAAATGACCACCACATCAACTTTATTAAGTAAAACTGATTCACGTAGCAAGTCTTGAAATAATTGATTATAAGTTGAAGCAGTAAAATTTGTCGCCAAGGGTTGATATTGACTCCAATATCTTAGTGAGGTTAAAATCGGGTCTATGACAAAAGTCCCACTAATAGAAATATTGAATTGCTTTGCCATAAGATCCCTATTCCTAAACTATGTAAGCCTAGAACTATTTTTAGGCTCATCTTGTTCTGAAGGACAATTCTCAGACTTCCCACAATAGCACGTGGGCTTAAAAAAGCGTGAAAAATTAGGCACATTGATCTTTTTGCTTTGACCATTTACCGTTTTATTTTTTAACAGGATACTACTCTGAGTTCCTAAGTATGCTTTAACTGCCTCTCTTCCAGCATCTATTAACTTTTTCTTATCCTCATCACTAGCATTGAAGTCTAATGTATCAACAGTTTGAGTATTAATAAGTATTGTGTTTAAAGGATTACATTTGATATCAAAATCACTCTCTTGCTTTGACCGTATTGATCCGATTAGAGAAAATGCGAATTGAAAGAAGTTTTCGCTTTTTTTATCAACTGTGAATAACCCTGTACTGTACTTTGACCAAAGCGACGGCTTAAGCAACCTAATTCCTAATGTATTCTGAGATACATCTTTAAAGAGCCACTCAGGATAGTTATCATTCAAACCCCCATCTACATATAAAGCACCATCATCAGTAATATCTAGCGCTCTTTTTCTTCCCGGTGGTTTCACATACCTTTCGTGTGGTTTGAAAAATAGCGGGACCGAACCAGAGCTTAGCGCTCCATCAGATACTATATGATGAGGATCATTAAGATAAGATAATACATGAGTCTTTTTGCGCATTGTATCAACTACTACAAGAGAAACATCTTTTACTTCAGTCTTAACACTTGCCAAAAGATGTTGCTCTTCAAAAGTAATATGTTCAATACCTGTTTTATCCCGCATATGCTGTTCTATTATATCTCTAAGTTTATCACCGCTGAAAACGCCCTTTTCAATGTAAAGAATAACACTCAACCTCATCAATTTCCTTAAATCTTCTTTTGTAACATCAACAGACTTTATTATTTGACTAAGTTCATTATATAATGCTTTTAGTGAAAATCCGAACCTTATCTTCGCTATAATATCATTATACCACTTAGCATTATTAAACCAATATGGCACACGTTCTAATTCAGCTTTATTATCTTCGTAAAAACTTTTAAGCTTAGTGAAAATAGTATTAACTGATTCTTTTAATGCGTTCAATTTTGCAGGATCATGGTGATATTTTTGATATAAGCTCTCAAATTCAGAGTAATGCTGTTGAGAATCCTCTAATAAAGTTGGTAGTTTCAGGCTTTCAATAATAATTCCACGTAATTCTGATGATTCATACCCAGCGGCGAATAATGAGGCTATAATTGCACCAACTGATGTTCCACCAACATATTTTATTTTTTTTAAGTTAACAATTTCATTGACCTCTTCTTCAAACTGTTGTATTGCCCCGACGTGTGAAATACCTCGCACTCCTCCTCCTTGAAACACCAGGCTATCAAATATTGGCTCTGCTGAACTCATATCATACTTAACTGCAGAAGCTATTAATGCATAGTCATCATCTATGCAAAATTTTCTCCCATTAATAGAGGCTATTACTCCAAGATTTGATAGGGCTTCAATCAAACAATACTGGATTGCATAACGATGAAATTTTTTTGCCAAGTTCAATGATTTTCTAATGTCATTTACCAATAAATTAAAATTTTCATTATCTGGCAAATTATCACCAACACGAAATTCGGATATTTTCTCTAAGTAGCATTTAGTTATAGCGTTAACACCAAATATATAACCATTTCGCGCAGCTAAATTTAAAGGAGTCAACTTTTTATCATTTTCATTTAAAAGAACTTTGATACTAAGATGACTTTTATACCATGCGCTATGTTTACTTAACAATATTTCTAGTAGAGCACATTGATTATGCTCTTTATCCTGATAAAATCTTAGCCCACCTTTGTCTTTCCCATATCGCACTGCAAGATGGAGTGGAGAATTCTTGCTACTCTCCAGCCTACCATCGAATTTTAATGTAACACAAATGGAAAGCATTTCGGGATTAGCAGATAAAAATTGCTCAACCAAAACGTAATTGCCATGGACTATTGCTAGTGAAAAAATTGTGTGCCCAGATGAAATATTCTGATTCGATTTATTTTCAGAAATTTCCCGAGATCCATTCAAACCTTTTAGCTCGTCTTCAGTGCCTTGAGATAGGGGAAAATTTGAGTCGGATGATTGACTTTCAGTTGATAATTCTTGCTTCTGATTTTCTTGTTGATATTCAATATTTTTCGATTGATCTGAATAACCAGCCCCATTTTTAAGCAAAAAATCTCGTGTATTAATATATCCATAGTATTCAGCTATATCTACCAAGGTACATTTCATTAATCGGTTATGATTTGATAGATTACCCTGAGTAAGCTGTTTTGCGGCATCATCCATACCAAGCTTTCCCAAGGTATCGAGTGATATCATGTTATCAAGGTCAGCACCGTGCCTAAATAACCACTCGATTACACGTTTTATTTTATTATCATCACCTTTCAGCCATTTAAAAGCGATAAGAGTACTTGGAACTTGAAAAACTCTATTCATCATATTTAGCTCATCATACACAATATATGCTGGCTCATGTATATTATATCCATAATTAAAGAATATCTTACTAAAGTTTCTTACCGAACCTGTGGTTAAAGCAAGATAAAAAGGATCATAGCCATAATTATTAGGCTTACGTAGAAAATTTTTAAGCTCAAAGCGCTCTGATATTACAGAATCTTTCTGTGCATTTTCTGATTTTGCAGAATCTTTGAGAGATAATAATAATTCGGATACTAATTGTGAATTTTCGGACACATTTTCAACAGCAATATGTAGCAGGTTATTCCCATTGCAATCTTCTGATTTAATAAATTCCAAAGTTTTTTTTGGATTTAAAGCAGGATTTTTAAGTAAACTTTGTACCCCAACTAAACTGTCATGTGCCACTGAGTAATGTAATGCATTAAATCCATATGGACCTTTTTCAGTAATTATTTCCGGATCACTTGCACACTCGATAATACTCTTGTCATCAGAAGTATATAACGTCTTAACAAATTTAAGCAACGTGGGACATTTAGCAAATGATGATCTGAATTCGTTGGCATCTATGATATTACGTAGTGTTTTCTTTTCTTCCAACGACCTAGATCGTTCGACAAAATTACGTTTATTAAAATACAATAGTGCGTACACCCATGGCGGGACGCCAATTGAATTTAGATCCGATAATATAGCGAGGTTGTTTTTAAGAGCACACTCTAATAATGTGCTAGCAATCCCTAGATGACCGTATTCAAAAGCAACATGTAAAGCAAAATTACCTCTATTGACATCTTTATCATTACCTTTATAGCGCGCCTTCAGCAAGGAAAGACCGGAAGATGTTTCAAGACTATATTTTACTTCATCAACATGCCCAAATTTAATTGTGTCTAAGAATTTACGCTCAGAATCGGTATTTAAAAATCTGAACTGAGTTGTTTTTGGTAATTTGTTATTTCTAATTATCGATCTTAACCGCACATTTATATCCCTATTAAACTAAAATCATTATTGTACCTAAAAATAAGTATAATACAATAGAGAGGGGTTTGAATTTCAAATTACCCTGTGTATTACAGAAGGAATTTACTACGAAGCGCAAGATGATTCTCACTGTGAATATTTATACAAAACTCAAGCTAGACAGGCCTAGTGATATGCCTTATATTCAGAAAATGACCGTATCTAATCGAGACAGATGATGAAGACACCGATTTACACATCAGAAGCACCCCCAGCCATTGGAACCTATTCACAGGCCGTTAGAGCTGGGCAACTGGTTTTTTTGTCCGGACAAATTCCA
Organism: Gammaproteobacteria bacterium; assembly: GCA_019748175.1. Lineage (NCBI taxonomy): Bacteria > Pseudomonadati > Pseudomonadota > Gammaproteobacteria > Gammaproteobacteria bacterium. The sequence goes on along the minus strand of JAIEPX010000008.1, from coordinate 119,773 downwards.
CTGACAGCAAGCGGAGAGCTGCTTCAAACTCACGATATTAAATTACAAATCCGTCAAATTTTTTTGAATTTGGAAGCTGTCGCGAAAGCAGCCGGTGGTAATCTTGATCAAGTCGTGAAACTCACAGTTTATCTGACAAGTCTTGAAAACTTTAGCGCAGTGAACGACGTGATGTTAGAATTTTTCAGTGACCCTTTTCCTGCAAGAGCTGCAGTCGAAGTTGCTGGTCTCCCAAAAGGCGTACCGGTTGAAATTGATGCCATTCTTTCTCTGGATTAAATGAACAAGTCACTGCCAACGTTGAATTCACCTTGCACTGTTTTAAAAGGTGTAGGAGATCGCGTTGCAGAACGATTAGCGCATCTGGGCTTGAACACACTACATAACCTTTTATTTCATTTACCGCTTCGCTATGAGGATCGCACTCATATTGTTCCGATTGCTCGCCTGACCATCGGACACTCATCGCTTATAGAAGGACAGGTCACAAAAGTTCAAATGCGTTATGGTGGAAAACGATCAGTGATTGTAACGTTAGAAGATGATACAGGCTCAGTTGAATTACGCTTTTATCACTTTTCTGCGCCTCAACTTCGACAATTGCAAATTCCTAATATTCGATTGAGATGTTTTGGCGAATTGCGTTGGTTAGGCAATCAACGTGGCATTGTTCATCCCGAATATCAAATTATTTCTACTTCTGAATCTTTTACTGCAAGCGAACATTTAACTGCCGTTTATCCGACCGCTGAAGGTTTGTCACAAACAGTTTTACGAAAATTAGTAAAACAAACTTTTACAATTTTAGAATCGTCTGAAAATTCTTTACAAGAATTTCTACCTCTAGCACTTTTACAGCAATGGGAATATCCCTCATTAAAAGAAGCACTCAAAGCGCTGCATTTTCCATCGAGCCAACTCGATTCAACAGTGATTTCGGCTTCCAAGTATCCGCCTAGAAGACGTTTAGTGTTAGAAGAATTATTAGCTCATCAATTAAGCTTACAACAAATTAAATATAAAATTCAGCATGAGTCTGCTCATCCACTTCCTCAAAAAAACCAACTCGTAGAACAATTTCTCGCAAAATTGCCGTTTAAATTAACCGGTGCGCAGCAACGCGTTGTCTCTGAAGTGTCAGCAGATTTATCAAAACCCTTACCGATGCTTCGATTAATTCAAGGTGATGTGGGTTCAGGCAAAACCGTCGTGGCGGCAGTGGCTCTTTTGCAAGCTGTAGCAGCTGGTTATCAAGCAGCATTAATGGCCCCTACTGAATTGCTCGCCGAACAACATTATCGAAATTTACTGTCTTGGTTAAATCCTTTAGGAATAAAAATTGCCTGGCATTCTGGATCTCGTAAAACATCTGAAAAACAAGAAGCATTAAACACAATTTCTGATGGTACAGCTCAAATTATTGTAGGTACTCATGCGCTCTTTCAAAAAGATGTGCATTTTTCATCACTCGCTTTAATTGTCGTCGATGAACAACATCGGTTTGGTGTACATCAACGATTAGCGCTTCGCAAAAAAGGAAGTTTCGCTGATCACTGCCCTCATCAACTCGTCATGACTGCAACACCGATCCCTCGTACGCTTGCCATGACTGCTTACGCTGACTTGGATTATTCTATTATTGATGAACTTCCTCCTGGGCGAACTCCAGTTACAACTGTCAATATACCCAACTCAAGACGTGAAGAAGTGATTGAAAGAATCCGAGCAAATTGTTCTGAGGGTAAACAAGCCTATTGGGTATGCACACTCATTGAAGAATCTGATGTGCTCCAGTGCCAAGCTGCTGAAGAAGTTTGCACTCATTTACGCAGTGCAATACCTGAACTAAAAATTGGATTAGTTCATGGCCGATTAAAACAAAGTGAAAAAGAAGCCGTTATGCACTCATTTAAAACAGGAGAATATTCTTTACTCGTTGCTACAACGGTTATCGAAGTGGGAGTCGACGTACCGAATGCAAGCCTAATGATTATTGAAAATCCTGAACGATTAGGTCTTGCACAACTTCATCAATTACGAGGACGAGTTGGAAGAGGCCAAGCTGTGAGTTATTGTGTTTTACTCTACCAACAACCACTTTCAGAACACGCACAAGAACGCCTAACAATAATGCGTCAAACGAACGATGGTTTTTTAATTGCGCAAAAAGATTTGGAATTGCGCGGCCCTGGAGAAGTCTTAGGAACTCGACAAACTGGTCTTTTACAGTTGAAAATTGCAGACCTCATACGCGATGCTGATTTACTTCCGCAAGTTAGAGAGTTAGCCAACAAAATATTAGCAGAAGCCCCCAACACCGTCGAACCCTTAATTAAACGCTGGATTTCCACTCAACAAAATTACTTAAATGTTTGAATATAATATGTCGTAGTTATTCAGTGGTGCAATATCTTTTGGAACTCGAGAGCATAAATAATGGGTAATTTTACGACGCAATGGTTCTGATAGACAAGCCAAATCAAAATATTGATTTAAGAAATTCTCCAAACCAAATTGATTATAAAAAGGAATATCTTCTTTTTTATTAAACAAATGCACTAAATTCCTCGCACGCAAAGATTTAGACAATGAACGTCGTTTAATTTGAATGGATTCTAAATCCAACAAGGTAAAAATATTATTATTGACAACAATATTATCTAAATGGATATCTTGGAAATAAATTCCCAATTTATGCAATTGAGCAACGTATTCTACAAACTGTGGAAAAAACGACAAATCCCTATCTCGTGCGACATCGTATAATGTTCGACCATCTACATAATCATAGATCAAAATATCACAATTTAATTTAGGATAAAAATATACTGCTCGAATTTCTGGGACTAATATATTTTTTGATTGAAGATACTGTGCATTCTTGATAAATCGGGTCGCATAAGGCCAAAGTGTAGAAGATGATAACAATTTACGCTTGTAAATATGTTTAATAATTTTTCCGTCTTGACTCAAAAGCAGGCGAATTTTTGTGCGTGTACGCTTAACCAGACTCGCACCATCTGTGAGTTTTAAGTAATCTTGTTCCTGTAAAATTGGATATCCCATCGCTCATCCCATCCCTTCGACGAGGATATCTTACTTTACTTTGATCAATCCTCCAAGCCCTAAAACGGATATTCCATATTAAACTCTGAATGTCCTGGATATGCTAAAACCAATGGAAAAAAACCCTTACCAACTCAATTATTACTTCAAAAATAATTATAAAAAAGAATTTTTTGTGAGTCACTTCTGACTCGAAACATTTCAAATAATACTCGACGACATAACGCGCCAGTCCAACCTTTCACTCTGGCATTAGCTTCTATTCTCGCCGCTTGGTCAACAACTCGGCCCGATACACCTATACGTTTCATAATACACCACGCTTGCTTAAGAGCCTTCATTTCTTAGCATTCAAATCCCGGCTCATGACACCCTTCATCATTACCTACCTTCGCTATCCATTTCTAACAGGGCTTTTACTACTCTGTGACTATAAGCATAGGACATTACTGGTAATGGTGCCGTATGGCCCCTGAATTCTGAATCAAAAAGGGTTCCAATAAATCCTCATGTGCATTATCATTGACTCGAGTCATAGCTTTACTCCTTGTTAGCATAGTACTCTACGAAGGGTTATCTTTGGCTCGTCGCTTCTCAGGACAAATCGAATTTACAGAAACTATTGTGCGCAAGCTGTTAGATGAATTAAAGTACGCTTAACGATTAAAAAGTACCTTATCTAACTTTATCGAGGTCTGAATGGATTTTAGTACAGACATGCTCGGATCTATGTTAGAGATTTATGATCAATCTCCTAATATTGTTTGGTGGAAAGATTTAGAGCATCGTTACAGGCTTATTAATAGGGCTGGTGCTGTTTCTTTGGGGTTTAAATCGTCAAAGATATCATATGAAAGTCCGACAGATTATGATATTCCAAATCATCTTCGTGAACACGCTGATCAATTTGTTGAATTGGATAACTATGTCTTAAAGACTGGGATTCCCATTTCCATCTTGTGCTTTGGAAAATATTCTGATGGTCAGTGGAGAATGCATATTTGTAATGTTCACACTATTTTGAACAATAACAATTGCATAATGGGTCTTGCGGGAAATTCAATCGAAATCACTGATACGCCATTGATGCGATCAGCATTGTTTCTGATCGAAGGTGGCATGATATTTAATCAAGACATCAATCATCCGCACTTTAACTTGATATTGCAAAATGCTTATGACGATTTTAAACTTTCCTCACGTGAATCTGAATGCTTATTTTTTTACATCCGCGGCTATACCGCAAAAGAGGTTGCATTAAAGATGGGTATTAAATATAAAACTATACAAAATTATTTAGAAAGAATTAAAATAAAAATGGGGTGTAGCAGTCGGTCTCAAATTGTCGAAAAAGCGCTTCATCGAGGCATGGGAAAGATTCTTCCAAAACAGTTATTGCTCAGCTCCTCAGATAGAATGAGAGAATAGCCCATCTGTGGAGGAGCATAGGGTATTTAGTCCTCTATGAAAATTCACCCACGCTCATCTAATATCCTTCCATCCAATAGTTATGACGGAGCTAGACTATGTCAAATCAACGTGATGAAAATGCAATAAAGAAATCATTTGATGGTGCATTTTACGCCAAAGAGTATGACTTTTTCACTCCAACAAGTGATTTAGTGAGCTTAGAGGTCATACATACAAAAATTACTGCTTGGCAGATGCAAATGAAGCTGCCCCTTAAAATACACCCGCTCACCAAAAAACCATTTCTCAGTTTCATAATACCAATCTGTATGGATCGTATTAGTAAGTCAGATATCTTTTCGCCTGATAAGTTTATTAATCTTCTTCAGAATTTAGACAGAGCGTTCCCTGAAATGACTCTAGTAATCGATATTGTCCCTACGGGTGAACTGAGTGCTTGGAATATATTACGAGATGACATGTTAATGGACATGGAATCGGAAAATACTAATAATCTTTTAGGTAAAATCAAATCAGGAGAAAACGATGTTAAGATCGATTCAGCAAGAGCAAAAGGGAGAAAAATTGCCGAAGAGTGGGTAGAGAGCATTTCTAGTGAATTAGTTAGAATACGATCAAACGGGCACGTCGTTGAAATTATACATTGGGCTGAATTTATCAGACTTGATCATGTAGATAAAATAAAAAATTACTATCTCGGTCGTTACAGAAACAAAACGAGCTATCTGAAGGAATTTAAGTCCATTGTATTCGCTATAATGGTTAAAGTAAAATCACAATTAATTAAGTCGAAAACAGTATTGCCACCTAGGATCGCCAATCCATGCATTGTTCAATACATTACTGAAGAACTTGCCGTTCAATGTTACATTGTTAATTTTCTAAAGTGTAAATATGATTACCATCTCTACGAAAAAGACGACTATTCTCCACTCTTAACCAATGCTGCTTTGAGACATGCTAGACGTTGCTGCAGAGAGCTTGGGTATGAGTTTAATAGTGAATCAACACTACAATTTCTGGAGTTCAAAAGAATCACAGAGAAATTTGACCTTGAAGAAGAATATAATAATTCAATGATGTATCATTATTTTCGACTTAGGGGGGACACTCGCAAAGGTAAAAAACTTTCAGACTGTGAAAAAGAATTTCAAAAGTCTATGTCTGAGTGTGAGCGAGTCGCATCATTTCCAAAATTTCACGGAGCACGTACATTATTTAAAGCGATTGATGAAAAGCAATGGGCGATTTATCATTATAATCAGCAGCGTCATTCCGTGCTTGACTCTTTGAGATTTCCTGAGGTCATTACGGAAGATCAAAAGAATAAGATCAATGAATATTTGCTACCTAGATCTAGATCTTCCCGATTCTCGTTCTTTAGGCCAGAAGTAAATGTTGACATTCAGAAAATAAGAAAAAAAAATTCTATACCTTCGCGAGCTTTCTTACCAAGCAGTTTCAAAGAATTGCACTTTATTCTTCCGATTTGGATAGATAGAGCAATTGATATTGATTATTCATTGCTTCACTGGGTTGAAACTTTTCTTGAGTGTTTATGTGGGACTTATGAAGGTAAAGTACTCATACTAGATCTAGTATTGGTAAAAGAAATTTATACTTGGGACACCGTACGTGATATGCTGTTATCGAAAGCAAGGCGTAATAAAATGTCTGAAGTTGACGTGAAAAACTTCAAACATAACGAAAATTTATCATCAATTCCCGCTAGAGAGTTTGTTATGGATTACGTAGAAAAACAGTTTAAAAAGATACGAGTTGCAATCAGTCAAATAATTAATGGTTTAAATCAACTTGGACATAGAATTTCCATAAAATATTTCTCGGATATTGTTGATCAAGAAAAACTAATGATTATTAAAAATAATTTGCATAATCAATATCAAAGTAACAGAGAATATAGAAATAAATTTAAGACCGTTAGCCATAAAATGATCCTTAGAGTCAATTGGCAACTTCTTAAAAGGGGTAGAGTTCAACCAGAAATCGCAAATCACTATAATTATCATTATATAACAGAAAAACTGGCCACTATCATATACATGACAAAATATTGTACTGAGCAATATGACTACGGTCTGAGTGATGTTTTAGATCAAGATATATTGTTATTGCGCGCTTTCATTATGGAATATGAAAAGGATTTTTTTAGACAATTAACACCACTGGATAAAAATTTAGAATGGATAGAATGCAATTTGCCAGAAGATGAAACTATCTACAGGAATAAGGTGGCGGTAGAAGAATATAGACGTGTACCTGAGTGGTTAAATTTAGAATCAAATATAAAAATTCTGCGACTTGACGAGTCGGCCTGTGGTCAATATTTTTATGCCGGATTTTTGAGTGTGCTAATGCAAACTAGAATCGCCTTTTGGAATTTAGTCGAAGAGATGGCACAATTACACAATGAGGATTATTCCTCAGAAGATTTAGCAGATCCAGCTCCTGTGGAATTGATTAATGTAGGTATGGGACAGTACCCAACAGTATAATGAAGAATGATCTGGTGCAGCATTTGCTATAGGATCACAGTTAAAAGGAGAATTTGCAGGGCTCCTAGAACAGCTCCACTTCTCCGTTAATAGTTAAAAAACAGGGTGCACTCATCAGCTAGTTCCACTTTTGGCTTTTCTTTCTCAAAAAGCGCTTCGAGATCATTAATCAAAGAATCTTCTGACATCGGTTGATCATCATTTTCGTCTGATATAAGCATTAGGGGTTTTTCCTCTTCTAGTTCATTTTCAAATGAGTGACTCAATTCATCTTTATAAAAAATCAAACCCACCTCTAAATCTTTTTGTTCCGAAAGTTTATGTGATAGACTATCTATAACTAATTTACGAAGATAATTCCTACCCTCCATGAAAGAGATAAGTCTTTTAATTTTGTGTTTCCAATTAGGATTGTTTGGATCTAGTACTGTGCTATCAAGTAATTCGCCCGCATTAACATCATTACATATTGTTGCAACTAGATAAATGTCAAAGCAAGTGTCATTCAACTCCTTCGGAGCCTCGTGATAAAACTTAAATATTGAAGTTGATTGAGTTAAAAATGCGTGTAAATTCCTAGTTGGATTAGATGTAGCAGAGGGATTCTGCATTTCTTTAATTAACTTTGATTGTTTCGTGAATTGACATCTATTGCATCTTTCAAAAAGTGATATTGCTCTTTTAGCCCAAATTTGTATGGTCCTATTTAATTTTTGGTGATGTTTGGCTTTAATTATTGTCAAGGTCGGATCGATAATCTCATGTGAGACTGGAGTTACTTCATTATTCTCAATCATTCTAGGATCTATTTGACGGTGATTGGTGGAAATATCAGATCTCTTCACTTGTTTATTACGCTTCATCGCCTGTAGATATTCTTGAGAATGATAGAGAACAAAGTAGTTTAAAAACGGTTTTTTATAATGAACACGTTCACAGTAACCTAAAATTCGGCCGTCAGGTAACTGAATTACTATTTTATATGGTAAATTTTCTTTTGGAAAATCAATCACTTCACCATCGCGTGAAAAAGAACTCAGTTTGTTTGTTGGGTCAAAAATATTTACATGAATGCATTTTGTCTGACCATCATCCCATGTAATTCTTAGCTTCTTTATCTGTGCTAACCAACCAATAGTCAGCATATGATGATGTTTCGACTTAGTTTGTAGATATTTAAGGCCGCAAGGATCATCAAAAAAAAGGCAATCCGAATATTTTCTATGAACTTTACCATTGTATGAACTGGTAAAACCATAGACAATAAAACGATATCTTTTGTATTCTTCACTTCTTATCAGCTCAGAGACGATTAATATATCACTGTTAGGTAATATTATAGCATGGAGAAACTTTATGTTCTTTTTGGGTTTAATGAGATTTATTAAAAGATATGTCTTGGCTGACCATATGTAAAATTGATCATCATCAGCCCCGATAATGTCACCACTATTGCAAATCCCCAATGATTCCAATCTGAATTGTTGACACGAGTCGAAGCTTCTCCAGGTATGATGTGCACCTATACTCATGATGGTAATGGGTCGAAGCATTTTTCGATACATTAGCTCGTCACGGAATAAAAATAAGCTTTTACAAGTTAAGGTTAATCTTCGCAGATCCGTGTCAGACTGTGGATTATGCAGCGCACTAAAAATCTGCATCAATATATCATTACAAAGACCATCAAAAGCTGAGTTACTAGCTAAATTGGATAATTTTACTGGGCAGATGGGATTGCTCTGTTGAGCCGATCTTAAATCATCTAGAAAAGGATTTTTAACGACTGACCCTAAAAAATTATATCCATTTGATTTAAGAATCTTATTAATGTTCAAAAACAATTCTATATCATCGTATACTGTAATTGACCTCAATTCATGCGTTATAGACATTGATGTTAGGAGAGCTAGGTCTAATACAGATAATCCTGTTCGAGGATATTTTAATCGATAGTATACAGATTTAAATTCAACTCCTGGAACAGTAAATTTGTGAAAAACGCTGAGAAAAGCCTCACTCCATTTGTTGAAAATTAGTGTCACTCTTCGATGATAGTCCGATTGTTTGCCTAAATTTTCTTTGATCAGGTCAATTCCTGCTGCAAGAAAGTAGGAATCGCTCATTAAACAGCGAGTAAACAAATCGAGGTTTAAGCTAAGACGATGAGAGTCAACATCATCTTGAAGTTTCTGCAAATCATCTAGAAGATCATTATGATTATTATTAAATACTGTGCGCTCAAAATTCTCAAGAATCAAATTCACAGCGCTGTGCAAACTCACGTCATCATAAAATACTTCTAGCCCTTGATTTATGCTGAATGGGTCTAAATCGTTTGTTAAGATGTCAAGCGCCCAAGGACGATTTTTTCCATCTGAAAGGATCTTTTGATTCCATTGGTTAACGATATGTTCTACCTGTACTCGGTATGTGGATTTACTGTCGAGGAATTTTCCGTAGGTTCTTAAAAATTGCAGATAATAGTTACTCCATTCATCAACAGAAACTGACATCATAAGCAAGTGTATGAATCGGTGGGTATGACAGTTATGCTCTGAATGATGAAGGGATAGATTTAACTCTGAGGATATCAGTACATCCAAAATTTCTAGAGCCTCTAAGCCGTTGGCTAAAAGCGCTGGTACAAGATTATAAAATTCAACCAAATATCTGCTTCTATTTTTACTCGGTTGAACTTCCTCACGCATTGGTAACATTACCGCTTCCTGGCCTAAGAATGAGCTGTCATCATTTATCGATTTGAGCATTGCTTTAACCCCTCTGTAAAAAATAATTTTCAATCGTTACAGGAATGATACGTAAAAATTTTTACATGGATATCTGGACAAAATACCCGGGTACTTTTTCCTAAAATGAAAAGTTCTTTGATTACATTCGCTTTAGGGTGCGGGTAATACTGAAAGCGGTTAAAGGTCTGGAATAATTTTGCTTCTGCCCATATTAGAAAAGGCGATAGAAAAAATAGCTGGCTTAGAGTGCTAAGGGCCTAGGACGAGCTAAATATCAGTATTTCAGACAATATAGTAAATTCATGTGTCTTTTTTTCTAAACTGAAGGCTTTTCCTTTAATCATCGTCGCTGTGCCCGAATACCTCTCCAATGTATTCCGTCATAATCAGAATTTCTGTCAGTGTTAATTTTTCACCCGAAAATACCGGTCTGGCACAATAATGAGAAGGGGACGGCGCTAAAAGAATAGGGTTGTAAATTAGCACTCTGCACATCGGGTAACTTTACTGCGCCCTACGCGCCAAGCCCCAATTCGGATATTGCAAAAAAAAGTGTTGAGCCCCTAAAAACAATGGAAAAAATCTCTTCCCAAAGCAATTATTACCTCAAAACTGATTAAAAAGATGATGATCCACTCGAGTGATGCAGAATGCTGATAATTGAGCTCCTCAGCTAACATATTGAACAACTCATGCATGACTTCTAATCGATGATTCAGATTATCGACCCTATTTCAGGTCCACATAGGTTATTGTCATCTGGTAGAGTGGCTTTAAATCAGAATTTCGCCAGGAAAATTTTGGTGTGTACAACAACTCTAAGTGTAAATTAATGGAATTTCGATCCATTAATATTTTCCCCATCATATACGATCTTGTCGTCGTATCTTTAATTGTTAGCACTCGCAGTGTGTATGCGTAAGGGGCCTGGTCTAACATTGAAACTTGGTTCAATGTTAGACCAAGCCCCATTTTCATGCTAAAACCAATGGAAATAATCCCTACATAAGGTAATTATTACCTCAAAAGTAATCAAAAAGATGATAATCCACTCGAGTGAGGCAGAATGCTGATAATTAAGCTCTTCAGCTAACATATTGAACAACTCATGCATGACTTCTAATCGATGATTCAGATTATCGACCCGATCTGTTAGGTCAACATAGGTTGTTGTCATTTGGTAGAGTGGTTCTAAATCAGAATTTCGCCAGAAAAATTTTGGTGTGTACAACAACTCTAAGTGTAAATTAATGGAATTTCGATCCAATAATATTTTCCCCATCAAATGACGAATTTCTTTGCGTGATTTCGAAATTTTGCCTTCAGCAGATAAGGTTTTCAAAATATCTCGTGTTGTATGTGTTGTTTTTTGAATAATGGTTTCAAAGCCTGCTAATTTTATAGATTGAGCCAGTGCGTGTGCGCACGATAATTTAGTCACTACTTCATTGTCAGGAAGAATCATATAATCATCTTTAATGCTCGCATATTTTCCATACTCATACTCAAAACTATCTCGAGATGATGCACCTAATGCCTCGTACTCTGCTTTTTTTACTACAGATTGCAATAGGTCTTCACCTTCTTTTTCTAATCCCCAACACACAAACACACCATAGGGAAAGAAAAAAACATCCGCTGGATTAGCCGAATAAACCAGATGAATAACATCACTGTATTTAGTAACTACTCCATGACTTTCTAATAGTTTGAACAAAACATCCATATCAAAACTAAAAGCCAAACCTACTGATACACATTTCATGATTAGATCCCTGTTAACGCCGTATTTAAATCATCTTTCAAATCTTCCACAGCTTCAATCCCTACTGAAAGCCGAATAAAATTATCGAATATTCCCAGTTCTTGTCGTTGAGCAGCGGGAATAGAAGCATGCGTCATAATCGCGGGATGTTCAATCAAACTTTCAACACCCCCTAGACTTTCTGCTAATGCAAATATTTTGCAACGCTCTAACATCTTTTTTGTCCCATCAAGATTTGTTTTTAACGTGATGGATATCATACCACCATAACCTGACATTTGTTGAGTGGCAAGTGCATGTTGTGGATGACTAGCAAGCCCTGGATAGATGACCCGCTCAACCGCCGGGTGTTTTTCTAACCAACGCGCTATTTCTATTGCATTCTCGCAATGACGTTTCATACGTAGTGACAAGGTTTTTAATCCACGCAACGCCAAGTAGCTATCAAACGGAGAGGCTATGGCTCCTATCGCATTTTGTAAATATCGCATTTTATCGATTAATTCTGCGTTATCTCCAATCACTACGATTCCACCTATCACATCGGAATGTCCGTTAATGTATTTGCTTGCCGAATGTAGAACAATATCACAACCGTGTTCTAAAGGACGCTGCAAGATAGGTGTAGCGAAAGTATTATCTACTACTGTTATACAATTATGTTGCTTAGCTAATTTTGCAATAGCAGCCAAATCGGTTAACTTTAATAAGGGATTCGTCGGTGTTTCAATCCAAATTAATTTTGTTTTTGAATTAATCGCAGCTCGCACTGCATCAAGATCGCACATATCGACAAAGCTAAATTCCAGTCCACTCGAGCGATTTCTAACATTGGCAAATAATCGATAAGTTCCGCCATAAAGATCATTACACGCAACAACATGATCGCCACTGTTTAATAGTTCGAGCACTGTTGAAATGGCAGCCATTCCTGATGCGAACGCAAAACCTGCAGCACCCGATTCGCAATTTGCTACAGCGCGTTCGTAAGCAAAACGCGTTGGATTTTGACTTCGTGAATATTCAAATCCTTTATGTTTTCCAGGACTTTCTTGCACGTAGGTTGATGAAGTGACGATTGGCATCATCACAGCGCCCGTTTCATGATCAGGTGCTTGACCTCCATGAATTACGCGTGTATCAAGATCCATTTTTTTTGTCATATCTTAGTTCCTAAAGAAATCCTTGAGCCTTCATCCATTCATCATCCGGAAATTTTGTTAAATAATTTCGTATAGAATCAGGTAATACAATAACACATTTGTGGCCTTTTTTTAACTCTTTTGCGGCTTGCAATGCTGCCCATACCGCTGATCCACTCGATCCCCCAACCAGTAAGCCTTCTTCTCGAATTATTCGTCGTGCCATGAGAAATGAATCTTTATCGTTCACTTTAACATAGTGATCGACTAATGAATTATTGAGTACGTCAGGAATAAAGTCGTAACCGATACCCTCCACTTTGTAAGGATACACTTCAGTTCCACCACCAAGAATAGATCCGTAAGGATCCACACCAATAATTTTTATTTCTGGATTTTTTTCTTTTAATTTTTTTGCCACGCCCGAGATGGTTCCACCGGTTCCCACTCCGATCACCGCCATTGCCAAATTATCGCCCGCATCATCCAGAATTTCTTGAGCAGTATAATGATAATGCGCACCTAAGTTGGCTTCATTACTGTATTGATCAAGAATAAAAGAACGGGGAATTTCTGCATTTAATTTTTTTGCAACTGAAATGTGACTTTCTGGAGAATCCCAAGCAGCTTCGGTGGGCGTGCGCACAATTTCCGCTCCCAGTGCCTGCAAAACCACTTGTTTTTCGTGGCTCATTTTTTCAGGCATGGTAATGATGACTTTATATCCTTTAACAACAGCCGCTAATGCAATTCCTATTCCCGTATTTCCCGAGCTGGGTTCAATGAGCGTGTCACCCGGGCGAATTTTACCTGCTTTTTCCGCAGCCTCTATCATATAATAACCAATTCGATCTTTGACCGAACCACCTGGATTTAAAAATTCGCATTTCCCATATAATTCACAATCTAATTCCTGAGCGATGCGATTTAAACGAACGAGTGGCGTTTTCCCAACAGCTTGTAAAATATTGTCAATTAACATTTAAAATGCCTTCCTTAGCAACAATCCAGCTTAACTCATGCGCTTCAAGGTAATAAATATCATATTATAGCTGTTTTTTTCATCCGCGGGGTGCTCATTACGCTCCACTTCTTGCCATTCATTGGCATTCCACTCGGGAAAGACTGCATCGCCTTCAATGTCGGAGTCGATCAGTGTCAAATAGAATGTAGAGGCCTTTGATAACGTTTGTTCGTACAGCTGAGCGCCTCCAATCACTATGAGTTCTTCCTCTGAACCACTCAGTGCAACCGCTTGTTCCCAGCTATGCACAACAATAACACCTTCCCTATTCCAATGCCTATCATGAGTCAACACGATATTTTTCCGGTTCGGGAGAGGCTTGCCTATCGCTTCGAAGGTTTTGCGACCCATGACAACCACCTTGCCCGTCGTGAGCGCTTTAAAATGCTTCAAATCCGCGGGCAAATGCCAGGGCAGTTGATTGTTCTTACCAATCACTCGATGGTGCGCCATTGCTGCAATTAACGAGATTTTCATGTACCATCCTTTTCAGGTAATGAATAAGTCGGAATGATGATTAAACCACTCATAATAGGCTCTCACACATTTTCTAGCAACCTAATACAAGGCCCTCTTGCTGGATATACATGTGCCCCCATGCGTGTGCAAACGTGGCGATTCAGCCAACCCGCTTATTGCAGCACTGAAATGGTCTCTGCAACACACCTTGTTCAGGCCAAAAAAACACCGAAACGTTATCTTGAACGTGACCCCAGCGAATCAGCGTTGTGTTTTCAATTAGCGGCGAGCGATCCTGATACGTTGGCCAAAGCCACACAAAAGGTCAGCTTACTTTCACCTGAAATCATCGAGCTGAATTGTGGTTGTCCTGTCAACAAAATTCGTCGCAAAGGAGCGGGTTCTAAATTACTCCAAGAAACAGATCAATTAAAACGATTAATAGAGGCTTTACGCACAAATACCAATGCCGCTGTATCAGTAAAAATACGCGTAGCGGGAAATGAAAATGATCAAGATGATTTTCACATCGCTGAAATAATCGAACAACAAGGCGCTGATGCGCTCGTTGTACACGGACGTCATTGGACTGAAAATTATGATCAAACTTGTCACATTACACAAATTCAACGACTAGTGTCCGCGGTAAAAATTCCTGTGATTGGAAATGGTGATGTGAAAGATTTTTTGTCTCTGAAAAAAATGTTCGAAGCAACAGGTTGTGCAGGTGTTATGATAGCGCGTGCCAGCATGGGACAACCTTGGGTATTCTCTCAATTAGAATCAGAATTCTCTCAAAAACCCTTTCAAAAACCTTCGGCAACAATTATCGGAGAAACGTTAATTGATCATATCGAACGATTAGCTTCACTCGATTCTGATTTTCGGGCACTGTTACAATCACGAAAAATCGGAAAATATTATGCACGTCACGCCATCAACGCACATCATGAATTCACACTACAAACTACTCGCTGTAAAACTTTACCTGAATTTATTTCGTTGGTTCGCCAACATTTTCAATAAGGAGAGCAATAATGGCTATTTGGAAATATGATTTTACTCTAGAACAACTTAATGATTTAAACAAAGGCACAATAGCCGACTTTCTTGACATACGCTTTACTGAAATCGGTGATAATTTTTTAAAGGCCACAATGCCAGCTAATGATAGAACCTTTCAACCTGCTCGTATTGTGCATGGTGGCGCCAATGTCGTTTTAGCAGAATCTGTCGCAAGTTTAGGCGCCAATTTACTCATCGATCGAGAAAAATTTAGAGCAGTAGGTCAAGAAATTAATGCGAATCATCTTCGACCTGTAAAAGAAGGAATTATTACCGCAATAGGAAGGCCGTTGTATATTGGCGCTACATCTCAAGTGTGGCATGTTGAATTAATGAATGACGACGGAAAACTCACCTGCGTTTCTCGCATGACAGCTGCGATTATTAAATGGCCAGCCTCTACTGCACATAACACAGTACTATCTGTATAACGTGATTGGGTGGGATCCTACACTTAAAAAATAATGGCACTGAAAAGTAATTACTGGGGATTGGGACTCATATTCTTGCTCTGCCCGTCATTGTCTTTCATATCTAAATATGGTAAATTATTCGATATTAATAACTATTGAATAGAGATGGGGTTAGAAGTGCGTAGATTAAGCAGTGAAGAGCAGAGTTTCAAAGAAGAACTTAATAAGAATCGTGGTAACATAAACTGGGAGCTGTTGATTAGTCTTTGGCCTAAAATACCTGCCCCTAACTCTACTGACCTTTCAAGTCGCGATGCGACTGAACCCACTGCTCTGTTTCTACTTGCAGAGAGAGCAGATGATTCAGAACGGTGCAAAGAATTCATTAATTTGGTATTGAATGATCCTCGAATAGATTTTACAGTTCGTTCTCCTATGTTCAGAAATACTGCTTTTTTATGGGCTATTTCTCGCTACCAAGAAACTCTTGCATCTGACCTCCCACAAAACCACAACGTTTATTTCGGCAGTACTTCCGATCTTTATAGTGGAATTCATGATTGTCCTGTTTTTATAGACGCCTTATTTAAAAAAATCTGTGAAAATAAGAATCTACATCCGTTATTAACACAACAAAGCACCGCTGAAAATGTTTGCAACACACCATTATTAATGGCTGTAAAAAATTATAATCTTAATTTTGCAATGCAACTGGTACCGTTCTATGATGCGGATAGTTTATTAATTAAAACCATCGCGGGTAATACAGTACTACATTTACTCGCATTATTTAGACAAAATAAACTTATTGAAGCAATTATTAATCACGTAAATCAACATCAAGGAGAGCGGGCCGTAACTCAACTTCTCTCGGAAATAAATACAGCAGGAAAAACGCCAGCTCAATGTTATCAAGCTGAAAAATTACCATTGGAGGCATTTAAAGATCGCGCGCTTGCTGCCCAGGTTTTTAAAATTGGGGGAATGCACTTACATCGAGGATATTACGATCCACAAGAAAATTGGGATAATTTAGCTGCGCTAATAATGGAACTTGCCTTCGTTCGATTAAACGGAGCTCAAGAAGGTGCACATCGCTATTCTACAATCGGTCGGAATGAAAAATCAGAAAGCACTGTTCAGCTACTTAAGGCTCAAGATATTGATGCATCATATACTAATCTCGATGCACTTCTGAATGCAATGTTTCTTAGTGCTGAAAAATCAGATGCAGTTGAAGGTCAAAGTTTAGAGAAAAAAATTACGTTTTCATTTATTAACTCAAATTACCAAGTTAAAGATGCTGATAAACGATATCATCTTATGCAAGCTTTAACCAAGGTGCATGGCCACAAAGAAAATACTCACATATTAATTTATGATTTTTCAACCACAAATGAACCACTCATCCAGCGACATCCTAATGCTGCTTTTTTCGTCACATGCTATATAAACCCATGCATTGGTAACAATTCTACCGTGGTTTATTCTGTAACAGAAGATTTTGCACTTAAAATATTGTACAATCCATCGGGAGACTTAACTCAAACAGAGCTCGATAAGTACAATAGCTTGCCTAAGATAGAGCTCACTGTGCTTGAGGAAGAAAGTTATAGTAGCAACGATGATCTAGATGAGGTATCCAGCGTTGAAGCAGATCTTCCCATAACTACACTAACAAATGCATCAGAAGAAGCAGAAAATAACACTGATTACATCATTATTGGTGGCGGCCCTATTGGATTGGCACACGCTTGTGCGATTAAAAAACTAAATCCCCAATTAGAAGTGATTGTTTTTGAGCGTCACGAAGTTTATCAACGTGCCCATACGCTTCGAATGGAACACAAACATTTAACGGCGTTAATCAATGCTGCAGATGCGAGAAGTGACGAAGATCTCGTCAAACTTGAAAAACGTCTCATTCAAGATCAGCATATCCGCACAACCGAATTAGAAAATACTCTTAAAGCCATTGCTCAAAAGGACGGCGTAAAAATTATCATTGAAAAAATTAACGGAGAATCTCTGAACGCCCAAATCGCCAGACAAACCAAGGGAAAATCACCGCGGTTGATTATTGGTGCTGATGGTACTCGCAGCGTCACCAGCAATACTTTATTTCCAAAAGGCAATCAAGTTAAACATGAATTCGATTTTGCTCTTCAGTTAAGATTCGAAATCGAAGGCGATCAAAAAGCGACCGCTATTCCGCAACACATTTTTGTACAAGAAATGATTAGACAATGTCGAATAGCCAACGAGAATGTTGGGCATTTTGAAAATGGCAAAACACCCGTCACTCTACTAACAATTATTACCAAAGAAGAATTCGAATTATTAAAACATTTAACATCAAGAACCCCATCAAAGCCATTTGTATCTAAAGACCAAGTGGATGATTTGGAAGAAATTGAATTTCAATACCAAGCATTACCCGATAAACTCGGCGCCTTTATCAACGGTTATTTAAATAAGGAGAGAATGGCCTGTCAAAAAAAGGGGCTGACTATCGATGAGAACTCTATACGTATTAGCGTAAATGAAACTCCTGCAACTCACGCACAAGCAGTATATACCACTCGACAAGACGATCATGCCCCTGTTCTTCTTGTAGGAGATGCTGCATTAGGATTATCGTATTTCAAAGGTTTAAATGCAGGCATAGAGGCCACAGCGATATTCATCTCTCAAATTGCTGAAGCTATTAAAGAAAATGACCCCAAAAAAATAGCTCTTACCTTAGCAGCTTATCAAGAATGGTTTTTAAATAATTTTGCACCACGAAAAGTACATGAAGTTGCGGAGTATAGTAGAAAGCGTATCAGAAGAGCTCAAAAAGCGGTCGAATCTGCACAATGGATCAAAAATGCATCCTTTAGGGAACATCCAGAAGACAATGAGTTAGCGCTTAAAGGTTTATTTGATAGTCTTAGAGAGAACACAAGAGATAGTATACAAAAGCGTAAACACTCAAAAATGTATCCTCATCGCGCATACGATCCCGTTAAATTTGGGCAATTTTCTACTGTTCCTTTACGACATACTTTTAAAAAAGTGCGTAAATTATTTGTAGATTTTATCAAGCCTTATCATGGTGAATACCAAATTTCACAAGATTTCAAACTACCATTGGTCGGGGTTGCTCATGCTTTTGTTGGTCCAGGCAAGCTTATCGTAGGTTTTTTTACACTGAGCCCTACTCGATTCGCAGACGGACTCCTCACTTCGATTCGAAGTCTTCTAGAAATAGCCTTAACGCCATTTTCATTCACCATTAAACCTATATTTAGAACCTTTTTAACATTTATCCTTCCACCCGTTGCTATAGAAAACAGTCCAAGCATGAAAAAATTGGCTGAGTTAGGTTTAAGTAAATTAGAGGAAGACCAGCCGCTTGAAACATTAGAAAAAGTTCACCATTTATTGGCTATAGCTAACGATTTACATCGAAAATACCGTAAAGGTGTGGGACGTCATCGAGAAACTCGTATTAATTTGCGTGAACGCGCCATTTACAATGAACTTAATACGAATGCACATTTAGGTGAAGCAGCAAAACAACAGCTCACTCAATCACTCAAAGAGTTTTTTAAAATTTTCATTTCAGAATCTTCAGATCAAGTACTCAATGAATTGAACGAGGAAACTTCTTCTTTAAGTCAATTGTCTCAATCTTTGAATGAGAGTAAAAATAATTTTTCTCAAAATTCTGTAGATCAACAAAAAGCATTAAACGATTTGAGAAATCAACATCGAGAGCTTGGAAATTTAATTACTATTCTTTCACCTCTTTCATCTCAATATTTAGAAATGAAACACTTTATTACCAAAGCAAATGAACTGCACTCTCAAATTTCAATTATCGTCGATTCAGAAAATCAAAACTCTGAATCTATAAAAGAAGCTCATAATAATTTAACTCTGCTATTAGCAGAGTATAATCGTGTCAATCAAGCGCTGCACTTAAATCACTCTGTAAAAGATTCGCCTGCTTGGAAAGCATTAAACTTAATATTAACAGGTTTGGGTATCGCTTTGATGGCACTCAGTGTTTTGACTATTGCAGTTAGTGCAGGCGCTCTAACCACAGGCGTGTTTGCTCCGTTAGGAACAATAGGTCTATCTGCTGGAGCTGGTTTAGGCGTAGCAGGTTGGACTTCTTTTTCTATTGGTTTTTGGTCTACAAAGGATGACGAGTACCAACCTGAAGAATTAACTTCATCTGTTGAAAATGATCAAGTTCCAACACTTCATTAAAAGAATCAAGAGGTCAAATCTTGATAAATAGACAAATCGGTATAGTTTTGACCCCCTAGCCTCTGAGAACTCATCAAACTTAGATCGGCCCCCTCGCATCCTCTTTCTTAGTGAGCTACTATTCAGCTGTTAATACAACCAAGGAAGGAACAGTATGCATAAGGTTGCGCGAGTTTATTATAAACGATGCCAGGAATATGGTTTAGACCCGGTTCTCGTTCCTGAGATCCCTGGTTTTTTTGTCAAATTTGGCCAGCAGCAGGTGTATTTCCAACAGGGAGATGTTCCCCTGAACAACATCGTAGCTGTGGAAATAGCATCCAATAAGCACATCGCTAATCAGCTCTTGTCCAAAGAAGGAATACCAGTACCTAAGGCTAAAGCTTATTCAAAAGAAGACTTTTATGATGGGAATATATTTGTCGATGATTTGAGGTTTCCAGTCGTTATCAAACCAACCTGGGGTACCGGGTATGGCACTGGAGTCATCTGCAAAATTCCCAATGTAACAGAATTATATACTCTGTTGCGCAAATCGTATGAAAAATATCCTTGCATCAGTATTGAAGAATACCACGGTAATTTAAGATCTTTTCGAGTTTTAGTGTTTAATGGTGAAGTCATAGCGCTAATGGAACGCATACCTGCACATGTGGTAGGAGATGGTAAAAGCAGCATTCACGAGCTCATCGAAATTGAAAATAAAAAAAGGGAAGAACCAAATTTAAAAATGCCATTCGGAAAAATCATTATGACGGAAGAAACCGACTTAATTTTTCGTGAGATGAAAATTAGCCCAACAGATATTCCTGCGTTGAATCAGGAAATCCCAATTCGATTGACGTGCAACGCAGCGGTAGGTGGAACTGTCGTAGGTCTACATAGAACAGCGATTTGCAAAGAAAATGCAGATTTTGCTATCCATGCTTCAAAAGTGCTCAATTTGAAATTGGTAGGGCTTGATTATCTTTGTGAAGATCTTGAAATCCCGATTGAAAAATCAGGGGGCTGTATTATTGAAGCAAATCATTGTCCCGATATTACGGCACACGAATATTCACCCTTAGGTGTTCCGTCTTTTCCCAGCAAGTATGTTATTAAATATCTGATTCGACAACATCGTTGGTCATATTATTGGCAGAAGCTCCGACAAAAAAAATCACGGAAAAAAGCGATAAAAGCAGCAATCCCAATCGGGTTTTTAATATGGTTTTTAATTGATACGTTTATTCACTCAGCCCACTAAAGCTTCTGTTCAAGTTGATCAAAATCAAATTCTATTTTCAAGGGAGAAAGCGGCCTATTTCCCTTCATATGGTTTTCTCCTTGCTGAGCTCTTAGAGCAGCCCTATCCACTCCGTTTGCAGCATAATACGCACTTCCCTCTATCTGACGTTTAATTTTTACTTTTTCTTCAGTAGCGGCGGAATGTCCGCTAAAAAACCTTGCCACTGCGGTCAATTTGGATTCAATGAATCTACTATAAAAGCTACTGTCTTTTTTGTCATCGTCGATTGAATAACTATAATCTCGTTCCTCAAAATCCGCATCGGTCAAAATAATTTCATCGTGTGCAGATTTTGCTGTTGTATCCACAATTGCATTAGTCTCATGCCAATCTGCCCACACATTGCACAGCTTGTTCGTAACGATTGCAAGAGGAACAACCACTGCAACCAATAGTATTCCCAAAATCGCAAGCGATGTAATATCGATGCCTACAAACGTTGAAACACTTGTTAATGCAAATCCAAATATTGACATAAAAATTGGTTTTACTGTAAAGAAAATTCCTTGTACCCAACTCAACGAAGAAGTCACCACAGGGAATTGTAAAACCAAATTCACTTTTTGTAAGACTACAAGCGGCGTGAACGAAACGACTGCACCATAAACAAGTGGGAATACGAGTGCCCAAATACTAATTGATACACTGATGCTCAGAATTGCACATAATCCACCAACGAAATAACTGATCATTGTTTCAACAACAGGCCCAAAACGAGAAATGGTAAGCGACTTTCCATTTGCAAAGGCCATTAGCATCGTCTGTGCTGGCGAAGTTGCTGCTCTACCAATGAAAAAAGCGATATTAAAAACGGTATAAATAGAAAAAACAGCTAAGGACAAAACTCCCGCCAGAAGCATTGGAAACATCGCCAAAACCATTCCAATCTTACTGAGCCAATATTTCGGCCATCCTAGTAAATTATCGAGAATTTCTTCTTTAGGAGCTTCGACCTTATATAAATGAACTCCGAACTGATAAAATTCATGGGCAGCAAAAAGCGTTCTTAACAACCCACTGAAAATAACTATGGTTGTAATCCAAGGAAGCAATTCACTAACCATCCTCACACAATTGAGGAGAATTTTAATTGGCCAAGTAATGAGATTGAATACAACAACCAGCGGAAATCTAATAAAAAATATGCCTTGTAGCATTTTCTTTTCTTCAGGTGTTTTTTCGTTCCAATCGATCCCACCCACAAAATTACTTAACAATTGCAAGCGCGTTAAATCAGGAACCACTGCTCCAGAGGCTGCAGGATACGCAGTAGGACGAGAAGGTAATCCAAAAAATGCCGCTTTCAAGAGGCTTTTGTTAATATAACGACCTAAATATCGTTTATCCTCATTGTCTTTTCTCGTATCGTCTGCATAAACGACTTGGCCCGTTGTACAATCATACCCATCAAATCCCACTATCACTAAAAATGCGGTAGTTAACGCAGATTTAAATCCATCATAATTCCATGTCTTCCACCAGGAAGGAAAGAAAAAATTACGCAATATCCACTGAGAAAAAGTAGCCGGAACCGGTTTTGCTTCTTCAAGTATAGGCACTCTGGGATCGACTTTATAATCACCCAGTTTGTTAATAAAATTTTGCCAAGCACGAGACAACCACGTTGTATTTTTATTTTCTTCAACTTCTGCAACAGTGAAATCATCAACGGCTGTGTTTATTTGAGAATTTGTCTTTATCTTACGCAGGCCAAAATGCTGTTGCACAGATCCCAAACCAAAAAATAACTCTTCTTTGTTTTTAACATTTCCATTCAATGAATTGCACGTCGCTAGAATCCCCGTTAAATATAATTCTTTGTTAGCCATCATGTCTCTCCTTTGATGACCAAGGAAAACTAAACGACCAATATACTCCTGATGATTTTTCTTCTCTGGGACAAACGTGGAACGACAGGCTTGTAACAGTGATTTTTTATTATCGTAATGGTAAGAATATAATAAGAATTGAAAATAGTGTGAAATTCTTTCTTGCTTTAATAACTCGAGACCGGCATTGGCTATCTTTTTGTCACCATAATAGATGAGACAAATCTGAACGTTATTTTGATGAAGGTTTTTTAATATCTTACGAGTCGTTTCACCCCCTATAAGATACCATTTTCCATAATAATCTGAGGCAAACAATGCTTGAAAATCTAAAATCAGTACTCCCCCCTTAATTGGAAGGCAGCCATCATTTTTTTGATTAGCGGATACAGCTTTTACAGTTGCTCTTAATTCTTTGATAGTAAAACTGTCTAATTCTTTCTTGATTTGCGACATGTTAACAACCTGCTAATAACCCGAGCTATTTTGAGCTGTACATTAGACCATGCAGAGGCACAAATGTCAAGTCATGAGCCAAAAACAGGCCATAATCATGAAAAATTAGCAGGTGTGCGCTAGCCTGGAATATCCTGGATATTGCTATGTTCTTGCCATTTCTTGCACAGGCGATAAACTGATGCATCGGTATCCAAACGGTGGATTTCGTCAGCGGTATGCCAGGCTAAATCGAGGGATTCATCACTGATCACCAATGGCTGGTGTTCTTGCAATTGTAAAAAAAATCGAATGTCAAAATGATAATGCGAAGGCTCTTGCCCTATTGCAGGAATGCGATGCACATCCACATCAAAAATACCCGGGATGACTAGCTTTAGATTCGTGAGACCCGATTCTTCTTGGACTTCTCGTAAGGCCACAGCCAGTAAATCTGGATTGTCATCAGTATGCCCACCCAACTGCAACCACAAACCAATTTTTCTATGCAGCGTCAGCAAGGCTTTTTCACCGGCAGGATCGATGACCCATGCAGACGGCGTTATATGTCCATAAAAATTATTTCGCGATAAATAATCAGGATGGTCTTGAATAAAACGAATAATCAATTCGCGATAATGCTCTTGTTCCTGACTCTCAGGTTGATAATCATGCAACAACTGCAGCAAACTTTCTTTACTATTCAGAGTCGTTTTCATTGAATTTTCCCTCAAGGTTGATGAGGTTGGCCCTGGTTCTACCGCTGCACTACTCTGTTTTTTGCGGAATTGGTTTATTGATTCGTATGCCCAAATCAACTAACTGCTGCGTGTCTACCTCACTTGGTGCTTGAGTCAATGGACATTGCGCTGATTGTGTTTTTGGAAATGCAATCACATCACGAATCGATGTCGCACCTGTCATCATCATGACAACACGATCTAATCCAAATGCAAATCCGCCATGAGGAGGCGCACCCATCCGCAATCCTGTAATTAAATGCCCAAATTGCGCATGCGCTTGTTCTTCAGTAAAACCGAGCAATTTAAAGACTGTATTTTGTAGCGCAATATTATTAATACGAATAGATCCACCACCTATTTCAGATCCATTCAACACTAAATCGTATGCGCGTGATAAAGCTTGCGCGGGATCTTTTAATAATTCTTCTGGATCGTCGATTGAAGGCGCCGTAAAAGGATGATGCGTTGATTGCCAACGTCCCGTTAAACTTTCTCGCTCAAACATGGGGAAATCTACAACCCACAATGGTCGCCATCCACCTTCAACAATGCCCAAATCTTCGCCCACTTTTAATCGCAACGCACCTAAAGCCTCATTAACAACTTTAATTGTATCCGCACCAAAGAAAATAACATCACCTGTTTTTGCATTGCATCGCACTAAAATATTTTCTACAACATCATCAGGTAAAAATTTCAAAATAGGGGATTGCAAGCCTTCTTTTCCAGCGCTTCGATCATTCACTTTAATATACGCTAAACCTTTAGCGCCATAAATGGCGACAAATGTTCCGTAATCATCAATCATTTTTCGACTGAGTTTATCTCCACTCGGCACTGGTAACGCTGCCACTCGACATCGCTGATCTTTTGCAGCATCTGAAAATACTTTAAATTCGACATCTTGAACTAAATCGCCGATATCCACTAATTCGAGAGGATTTCGTAAATCGGGTTTATCCACACCAAATCGTTGCATGGCTTCAGCATACGTCATGTGTGGAAAAGGTTCAGGCAAGGTTACATCCAATAACTCTGCAAATAGTTTTCGCGTCAAACCTTCGACAATCTGTTGAATATCTTTTTCTTGAATAAATGACATCTCTAAGTCGAGCTGAGTGAATTCAGGTTGACGATCGGCGCGTAAATCTTCGTCACGAAAACATCGTGCCAATTGATAATATCGATCTATACCCGCGACCATTAATAATTGTTTAAAAATTTGTGGTGATTGAGGTAAGGCATAAAATTCACCTGGATGAACACGAGAAGGCACTAAATAATCACGCGCTCCTTCTGGAGTTGATTTCGTTAGTATAGGTGTTTCTACGTCGTAAAATCCGTGTTCTTCTAAATAATGCCGCATTGTACGCGTGACTTTCGCACGAAAAGCAATTCGTTGAGCCATTTCAGGCCGACGCAAATCGATATAACGATAACGCAATCGTACATCTTCGCTCACTTCTTGATGTTCATCAATTCGAAAAGGAACGGGATCCGCACGATTTAATAATTCTACTTCTTGTACTAAAACTTCAACAGCACCGGTAAATAAATCAGGATTCACTGTTCCTTCAGGGCGATGTCGAACCACACCAACAATTTTAATCACAAATTCATTTCTTAAACTTTCCCCTACTGCAAAAGTAGCCACATTTTCGGGATCAAAAACAATCTGAACGCGTCCTTCGCGATCACGAAGATCAACGAATATCACACCACCGTGATCACGTCGTCGGTGAACCCAACCACATAATTCAACGCGCTGACTAATTAAAGATTCTGTGACTTGACCACAATAATGAGTACGCATAGCTTTTTATCCAATTACAATTAATCGTTAATCTTCTCTATATCATGAGGCATTACTACGCCCAAGGATATAACCATTTTCAGTGCCTCATCAACACCTAAATTGACTTTTACGGTATCTTTACGTGGTACAATCAATAGAAATCCTGAGGTAGGGTTGGGCGTTGTGGGAATGAAAACCGTCATCATTTCTTCACCATTCATTCCATCCGCATAATGAAATCCAGAACCTGTTTGAAAGGCGACGCTCCACAGTCCTTTTCTCGGATATTCTATTAACACCACATTTCGAAATGATTCTTCTGAAGAAGAAAAAACGGTTGTTAATACTTGCTTTACCGCCTGATAAATTGATCGAACCAAAGGGATGCGAGACAAAAGATATTCCCAGTACTCCACCAGACGATTACCCAAAATATTCGTTATCGACATCCCCGTAATCACCACAATAATCACAGCAAAAATTAATCCTAAACCGGGTATATGAAATCCCAGGAAATTATCGGGTTGTAATTGATGAGGAAAAAATTCCAAGATGGTGTCGAATAAGTCAACCATAAAACGAAGCACTAAGAGGGTTACCCAAATAGGTACCCACACTAAAACACCGGCAACAACATAACGGCGTAAAGCCGCGCGATTTTTCACTACTTATCCTTATTTGATTTTGGGACTGGCTTCTCAACACTGCTCGACGGAGCACTTGATTCAGCAGCCGTAGATTTTGAAGCACTTTCAGTACCAGCACCAGCACTTTTTTCAGTCGTTGGCGCTTTATACCAACCACTGCCTTTCAATTGAAAATGGGTCGCTGAAATTAGTTTTTCGAGCGAATCCTTGCCACAAGCTTCACAATGCTGCAATGGTTCATCGCTAATTTTTTGAATAACTTCGGTTTTTTGGCCACAATTGGCACATTGATACTCGTATATTGGCATACCACCTCCCAAACGTCCCAACCTAACGTATTCAGGCTTTTTGGTCAAGATGGGGTCTATTTCAATGGCGAAGTGAAAACGCGAGAATAGCCGTTAGTAGTTATCTTTAAAGAGCCATTGATTTCCCAGAATCTGCTATAATGTAGAGTATGGGAGCTAAAAAAAGCACCCCTGAGCAAAAGGAGTCACGACTGGTTGACGAAGATCAAATGGTATGAATAGCGCCAACTTTTGAGAGGCTTTTCGCCTCGGGAAGTCTTGGCAAACGAGTTAGTTTAGAGCGGAGGTTAGTATGAACAAGCATCATTTATCCATGTTTAAGTCTTTCACCTTGTCTCTTCTCCTGGTATCCCTGAGCTGGTCTATCAATGCGTACGCTTTAGGGCTTTTTGATCCAACCAGCCTGGGAGCCTACAAAGTAGGACATACTACTTTGTTGGTCAAAGATCCTTCTAGGAATCCCAACGGCTCAACCACTGGAACTCCCGTAGGGCGGGAATTGTTTTTACATATCTGGTACCCCACTACCAGTCAATCGGGACCTTTAACACAATATACCCTTAATAACCCCATCTATGATGGCACACACTCTGGCTATTCGTTACTTCATTTTAGCGCAGTATATCCTAGCAACAATAGCACGCGTGAAGGCGTGCCTGTGGCAAATGGGCCCTTTCCGTTGCTCATTTATTCGCATGGTTCTGCAAGCAGCTCCATCACAGGTAATCGTGATTTGAGTGAAACACTGGCCAGCCATGGGTATATCGTCGTTGGAATTGAGCACACCGGTAGTAATTTTAATTTAGCAATAAATCGAATGCTAGGTTTGCCAGATACTCCCTTGTCCAGTGGCGTAGGGAGAACAATCGGACGTTCTAAAGATGTTCGTTTCGTTATTACAGCAATGCAAAATCCTGCGATAGCACCTCAATTTGCTTCTCGAATCAATCCAAATCAAATTGGGCTTTTCGGATATTCGCTGGGTGGTTTCACCACCATGGTGACTGTGGCCGGTCAGCAAAGCGCCTCACCAGCCCTATTACCTGATAGTAGAATAAAAGCAGCCGTTGCAATGGACGGTTCAGATCCTGGCAGCTTTACAGCGGCAGATTTTGCCAATGTAACAGTGCCTGTTATGCTCTATCAAGATGCGGATGTTAATGCTAATTTAAATAATAATGTTAGTATTTTTCCGCAACTCATCAATAGCAACCCAAAATATTATGTTGATATTGCTGGGCTGCTTCATCCCTCAGGCTCAGGTGATAATCTTTGCGAAAGAATTCATACGAATCTTTTAGCAGCTGATCAAAATCCTGGGAATTTGAATGATTACGCATCCGTCTATTTTTCATTCGGTATAGCAAGCGTGGATATCTTTGCGGACTGTGATCAGACTATATTTAATGGGGTCTCCCAACAGCTGCAAAACAACATTGTGAATGATTTGTTAGTAGGTACTTTTGAGAATAGTCTTGCAAGTACAACTAACGCCGGCACCTTAATTAACATCGGTGATATGAAGCAACTAATGCCCTTGAGACCGGCTGTCCCTTATACCGAAATCTCTCGAATGCAAAAATGGTACATCGTTTCTTTTTTCAATAAAATATTAAAAGGTCAGCAAATTTATTCACTCTATCTGACGGATTCACCCCTTGCTCAAGTATTTAATCCACTGGCCAAAGTTGCTGCTAATTGTCAGGCACAACCTGATCATTTAGTGGATATTCAAAACGGTAATAAATTGAGCTTTAATCCCACGAAAGACGGCCATTTTTATCAAATCAGTTTTAGCAAAGGGAATACGCTTTTAGATAAAGGAACCGATCGTCTCAATTGGGATGACGTGAGTTCCGATGATACAATGCAGTCGATTACGCTACCCTTTTCATTTCCAGTACCCAATGTCGGGTTGATTAATAATATCACCCTCTTTGCTAATGGCGTGATAATGGCTACACCCCCAGGCGCGCTTGATTTAACAGGGGCCACTACTCTAACGCCATTCTACTCAACTGGAGCGTACTCTCCCTGGGCAATGAGTGGTGAAATTCTCTTGAATGGTCTTCCCACAATAGCAGGCCTGTGGGCTGATTTAAGCCCTCAAAATGCTCCAGCTGGACATGGCGTGTTTAAGAAAGTGCTAGCTGATCGGATCGTTATTACCTTCGATCAAGTACCTATGTGTTGCAGCATTGGAATTCCACCTAATACTTTCCAAGTAGTCATTTATAAAACTGGCAAAATTGAAATTATTTATGGCGATATGAGTGGCGTGGGTACTGAATACGATCCTAATTGGTTAGGAGGAATCGGAGTCGCAACCGGTCAATCCAGTGCCTATGAATTGAGAATCGATAATGTTGATTTCACGAAGCTGACAAAACCGGTGATTTTGCCATCAGCTTATGAAATCTTTTATCTGGGTAATGGCGTATCTTCTTGTAGCACTAACAATTAGCTCAGATGTCGACTTAAGGGCTCATGAGGCGCTTCTTGCAAGAGAAGCGCCTCTTTTTTGCGACAAATAAACTGAACAGGCCATAGGGAGTTTAAGGCGTTGCAGTTTTCGGATACTCCTTGAATAATCGATGCACCAATTTCAAATTGATTTTAATCTATAAATTTATCAATCAAATCGGACTTAAATTTACTATTGGTTTTAAATTTTAATGACTCAATATGATGCTCAACCGTGCGTCGTGAAATTCCTAAACGATTTCCAATTTCTTTTGCCGTTTTTCCACGCACCAACAACGATAAAACTTGTTTCTCTCGTTCCGTTAATTGCGCTAATTGTAATTGATAATTTGATGACATCGTCATGGGTAACGAATGAGCAGAACCTAACAACCCCGTCGTTATCAATTGAGAAAAAGCATACGCTAATTCACCAACCCCAAGACCGTTCATTTTAATTGAACAACCAAAAATTCCAATAACTGTATCTTCATAATACCAAGGAAATTTAAAGGATAATGCTTGTATACTGACAGAATTTGAAATATCACCCGTCTCTTCTGTTACTCTCATCATTTTCGTGTGCAAGACTTCTTTGTCAGTGGCCAACACTTTTTCAACTGAAGCTCGCTTTGCAAAACATTCCACAGATTTTCCAACCATATCTTTGTAAGAACTCGCACCAACCAATTGAGCTGTTGCATCATTTGAATTAACTATTCGACTATCGGCATCTAAAAAATAGGCCGTGATTGGGAGATTATAAATAGAAGAAATTCGATTAATAATATTTTCATCGTGTAAAGGTGGTTTGACAAGTGCAACGCCTTGCTTATATCGCTGAACAAGCAAGTCTCCATGCGCATCAAAAACTTTCTCTCGTCTAGTCATTTGATTTCATCCCTTTGGTCCATTTTCCAACCATTGACCGACCGTGTCAACCATCTCCCCGATTTTGGACTATAATTTCAGTGTGAGTACTTTAACATTCTTTCTACATGGAACACGGTATCATGAAGAAGGTCGAATCAAAACCGTGATATCTGCGCTTTCCGAGCAATGCTCGTCCGGAGGGTACGTCGTTAACGGTCCTGGGGGCAAAGCCCGCTCTGGAATGGCACCGACGATACCTGGCACCTACAAAATTGATCGAGTGACAGGCAAAAAAGTCCCTCAAAGGACAGTTGTTCCGCAAAAAGTGACTGAATTAGCCGCCGCCGCAACAGGTTGGGGCGTCGAACAGAATCTCGTTGAAATGCTGATGCATGTCGAAAAACAACATCCACTCCCAGACACCATTAACATGGTCGGATTTAGTCGTGGAGCCGATGCGTGTTTACGATTTGCCAATTTGATGTATCAATTTTATCCTCAAATAAAAATTAATATTATTGCCATCGAACCTGTTCCTGGCCCAGGAAGACAAGGCGCAGAAACGGCACAAATTATTCCGCCTAATGTGAAACATTATGTTTCTACCATTGCGCTTCATGAAAATCGCGCTGTCTTTAGACCCCAAGATTATAGTACGTTAAAACCTCAAGACTTCGAAAGCACTCAAGTGGAATGTTTGCCAATGCCAGGACACCATGGCATTCACAGTCGATTATCAGATAAAAACCCTGGGACAGATGATGCAACCGAATTAGTACAGGATATAGCTATCGATCGTCTTAAAGAATGGGGCACAACATTTAGAGAAGATCCACAATATCCGATGAAAATTGTTAAAGAAAAGCGTTCTGAATATGAGCCAAGAACCGATACCGATCCTGTAGGATTATTACGAAAATATTCAACCATGATTTGCCTCCTGGATAATTACGGCCCATTTTCAAAAGTTCGCTATGCAGCTCGTCATCGCGAAGATTATACCCCCATTCTCTCTCACTGTTTTATGAACCAGCAACATTTAAAATTATTTGCACAACAGTTTCCTGTTACATTTCAATATATGTGTGATCCTGATGATAAGAGAAAAAAAGAAAATTCAAACACTGAATTAAGTGAACATCCGAGCGTTAAAGATTGGTTAGAAAAAACGTTTGAAGCACATCCTGAAAAAAAGTCTCAAGTTTTCTTTAATCCATCAAAAGATCGTCTCGATGGTAACTACCTTCGAGTGGTAATGGCCATCCATGCATTTAGACAAAATCCACTAATCGGCAGCGAGGAAAAAATAGCTGCTAAAAAACTGCTTCAAGATTGTAAAAATATATTAAACCGATCGTTTGTTAATAAAGAAGATGAGATCAAAGGTAAAGTTGATGCATTCATATTGAAATACCCGAATAGTAAATTAACCACTCAACTCAAAGTTCGATTTGAAGCAAAAGAACCGTCTTTACAAGAAAGAATGATTCATGAATTAAAAGCGGCTCGCAATCAAAGTTTATTACAAAGAATTATTGAGGGTATTGAAAGTATAGTATCCTCAAAAAGAGAAAAATATTACACTACGGTAAGGAGTTCACTAACCGATGCGATAAACAAAATATCAGCTGATCCACCAAAAACGCAGCAAGAAATCGTTACAATATTACGAGAAACGTATAAAGCCATACACGATGAAAGACTAGAGTCTGGAATTTCCAAAGAATCAAGGTCTGAAGACATTCTTGGTAAGATGATCACCCATGCTATACGCGCCCCAACTCCCAAGAGCGAACCTAAGGCGTCACCTGAACAGGTATCCGAACCTCGCACTAGCCAACAAAAGAAATAAAGTATCTTGCTCTCATCACCTTAGATTAGTATGATCATTATCCTTGCACCACCTTGGCTAGAATGGCTAAAACGTTCAGATTTTGTCCAGGTTGGGTGAATAATTAAATAGGATTTTTATGCGCACCTCACAATTTTTACTAGTCACACAAAAAGAAACGCCGGCCGATGCGGAAATTGTCAGCCACAAGCTGATGCTTCGAACTGGAATGATTTCAAAACTGGCGTCGGGCATTTACACATGGCTACCGCTGGGTTTACGCGTACTCAAAAAGGTTGAGGCTGTGGTCCGCGAAGAAATGAATAAAATCGGAGCTAGTGAATTATTAATGCCCGCCATACAACCGGCTGAACTTTGGACTGAGTCAGGACGATGGGAACAATACGGTCCTGATATGTTGCGCATTAACGACCGACACAAACGAGAGTTTTGCTTTGGCCCTACTCATGAAGAAGTGATCACCGATATCGCTAGAAATAAAATTCGCAGCTATAAACAATTACCGCTTTCATTTTTTCAAATTCAAATGAAATTCCGCGATGAAATTCGTCCACGTTTTGGTGTGATGCGTTCGCGTGAATTCTTGATGAAAGATGCGTATTCTTTTCATCTTGATGCTGAATCGTTGGAAAAAACTTATCAGACAATGTTTGAAGCCTATACTAAAATTTTTACTCGATTAGGTTTAGATTTTCGCCCCGTTCTTGCAGACACTGGTAGCATTGGTGGTAATTTATCACATGAATTTCAAGTCTTGGCCAATACCGGCGAAGATTTACTGGCCTTCAGTGATGAGAGTGATTACGCGGCGAACGTAGAACGCGCTGAAGCATTGGCTCCAAACTCTACAGCCTCAAAATCAAATGAACCCCTAACATTAATTGATACCAATAGTCACTACACAGTAGATCAAGTGTGTCAATTTTTAGATATTAAACCTCAGCAATTAGTCAAAACATTGTTGGTCAAAGGTTCTGAAACTGAAATCGTTGCTCTTGCTTTGCGAGGTGATCACGAACTCAACGCTATTAAAGCGGCAAAACATCCCAAAGTGGCAAGTCCGTTGCAATTTGTCAAAGATGATATTATTCAAAAAAATCTAGGATGCAAAGCGGGTTGCATCGGCCCTGTGAAATTAAAGATTCCTTTAATTGTCGATCGTGATGCCGCAGTGCTCGGCGATTTTGTTTGTGGTGCAAACCAAGACAATAAACATTATCAAAATGCAGACTGGCAACGCGATGTGGGCGAGATTGAAGTTGCTGACTTACGAAATGTCGTACCGGGTGATATAAGCCCCGATGGCAAAGGCAAATTAAAATTCGCGCGCGGAATTGAGGTAGGCCATATTTTTCAACTCGGTGATAAGTACAGCAAAGCCATGAACGCCAATGTGTGCGATGAATCAGGAAAAGCACGATCCATGCTCATGGGTTGCTATGGCATTGGAATATCGCGCATTGTCGCTGCAGCGATAGAACAAAATCACGATGAACAGGGCATTCTGTGGCCAGAACCCTTAGCGCCGTTTCAAATCGCTTTTATCCCTGTTAATTTACACAAATCTGATCGACTCAAAAAAGTGTGCGAAAAAATTTACAGTGAATTAGTTGCTGCAGGCTACGATGTGCTTTACGACGATAGACAAGAAAGACCTGGTGTATTATTTGCTGATTGCGATCTTATCGGAATTCCTCATCGATTGGTTCTAGGCGATAAAGGACTCGATGCCAATATCATCGAATATAAAGCACGAAACAGTAGTGAGACGAAAGAATTACCGTTGGATACTTATCTTGATGAATTAAAAACTCAGCTTTCTCGATTATCTTGACTGTTATCAAGCCAAACGAATTCTTTGCCTCGAGGAAATTTATTGATGAACTCCATATAATCAGCAGGAGGCGTCACGACCTTTCTTTTATCTAAATCCATCCAAGCACCTTCAACGGTGATTTCCGCTGCTAGATCATTATTAACGTTATAAAAATGATGGTGCATAGACCAAATTTTTCCGTTGCGTCTCATCGAAATTATTTCGCAATCAACTGTAAATTTTTCATTGAGTCGCAATTCTTTGTAAAATCGCGTTTCTTCACGGAATAAAACAGGCCCCATTCGTTCATGCATTAATTTTTCAATGGGTAATCCGAACTCGCTGAACATTGACACTCGAATATGCGCCCCATAGTCATTGAATGCGGAATGACGCATATGACCATTAAAGTCGCAATCTGCCCATCGCACGTGAAATTCCTTTGTATAGGATGAGATAGCATCACTCATTGACTTTTCCTGCACCGCTTTTGTGCTGTTTGCTTTCATCCGGAGTAGTAGCTTCCGCCAAACTTTGTGCGATAGAATTTCCTAGACTAGTCATCTCTTTCAAATGTGATACACGCTGCGGTAGTCCCTGCTGCTCAGAGGCAATTCTCAGCGCTTTTTTCATATCCACAGCTTGTTGAATTTGAGTACCGCCCATTTCAAACAAATTTTTCTCTAGGACTTTATCAAGATTAGCGTATTTTCCTTGCACTTCTTGCAATGGCAGATGGCCTTCAACATAAACATCTCCATCGTGTCGTCCAATTTTATAAGGAGCATTAATAACTTTAACAGTCTCCCCTTTTTTTACTGCATGATATAATTTCTCGATATCTTCTGGATACATTCTCAAACATCCCGAACTACTCCGACGCCCTACCCCGGTATTATCGTTGGTGCCATGAATTAAATAAGTTTGCATTGATAATCGTAGTGCATATTCACCTAAAGGATTGTCGGGCCCTGGAGGAACCATTTTAGGAATTTCAATGCCTTCTTTTGCTCTTTCAGCACGCACTGATTCTGGAGCGTGCCATGTTGGATGATCCATATGTTCAATCACCGTCATAACTCCATCGGGCGTTTGAGAACCTTGTCGCCCGATTCCAACAGGAAATGTCCACACTTCTTTTGAATTTTTTGGAAAATAATACATCCGCATTTCTGCTAAATTAATGATGATTCCTTGACGCAGCGTATTCGGTAAAATATAGCGCGACGGAATAATTATTACAGTGCCTGGAATGGGTTTATCTGGATTCACGCCTTGGTTGGCTTCAATTAATTCCATATAGCCCAAATCAAGACGATGAGCGATGGTAAAAAAATTATCACCTTCTTGAACGATGGTATTACTCACGTTTCCAATAAGATCATCACCCTCGCGGCCTAAAGGAAAAACAGCCGCGCAAACTGACGAATGAATACCTACAATAAGTAATAGTACTGATAATGCTTTGATCATTTTCATTTTAAATTTCCGTTTCATTTCCATTAGCGATAACATAAGCGACAACCGCACCAAATAAAATAATTAACCAGGTCATATACAACCACAATAAAAATATTGGTATCGTTGCCAATGCACCATAAAGTAATTCGTAGGATGGAAAATTAATTAAATACCAACTAAATCCAAATTTAGCCCAACTAAATAATATCATAGCGACTAAACCACCCCAAATAGCATGTCTTATTTTTACTACACAATTTGGCAATGTGACATACAATATTGTGAATGACATCCATGTTATCAAATTGGGCAGACATCGCAAGAGCATCGTTTTTATGTCGAGAAACTCACCCATTTCAACAACTAGAGGTAATGCTGCTAAATTTGTACTCACTGCTATTCCAACACCCACTGAAATAGGCAGCAAAGTCAACACTCCCCAATAAATTAAAAATGCTGAAACACCATGACGTCGCTGCTTTACTCGCCAAATGGCATTTAAATCCGACTCCATATTGAATATCATCATAATGGCTGTAACAACCAAAAAAAATAAACCGGTGGGAGACAAATGTCGTGCAGAATCTACAAAGCTCTGAAGATGTTGTTGAATAATATCAGCTGAACCAGCAACAAAATTTGAAAACACAAAATCCTGAATCTTTTGTGCGCCGTCTTGAAACACTGGAAATGCCGATAATAACGCTAAACTCACCGTCATCAGGGGCACTAAGGCCAATAAGGTCGTATAGGCTAACGCTGCTGCCCGTGTAAAACAGGCATCATTTACAAATTTCCATATCATTCGGTCAATATACCGATATAGTGTATTCACCGATGAAAAAATTATCATACAGGGGTCCTCTATGTGAGCGCTCCAGGATTTCATCATAAAACGCATTCATAGTCACTAATCAGCATCACTATGATTTCCAACTTGTTTATCATATCATGAGCTCAGTCGAATGAAATGATATGGAGCATTTTTTATGGCAACAGTGTTAATTTTATATTACAGCCGCAATGGCTCAACAGCACAAATGGCTCATCATATCGCTCGTGGCGTCGAAATGGTCGACAACGTTGAAGCCCTCATCAGAACTGTACCCAGTGTTTCCCCAACTATTGAAGCCACTGAACCCTCAGTGCCTGACCAAGGCGCGCCCTACGCCACACTGGATGAACTCGCGCAATGTGATGGATTAGCCTTAGGCAGCCCCGCTCGTTTCGGTAACATGGCTGCTCCGTTAAAATATTTTTTGGAACAAACTACAGCGCTCTGGTTTTCAGGAAAATTATCCGGCAAACCGGCTGCAACATTCACATCAAGCTCCTCAATGCATGGCGGGCAAGAAACAACGCTTCTCAATATGATGTTACCGCTCATGCATCAGGGCATGCTCATGGTTGGCCTTCCTTACTCAGAACCCGACTTAAATACCACTCAAAGCGGCGGTACACCTTATGGCGCCAGTCATGTTGCTGGGATTGATAGCAATTTTCCTCTCAACGAAGAAGAAGCACGGCTTTGTAGAGCATTAGGAAAAAGATTGGCGGAAATCACCCTGAAATTGACCCCCAACCATGCTTGTTAATTAATTCCAAGAATGCTTGTATATGTAACGGCTGATCATTTAACGCCGGAATATACTTATAATTTTCACCCCCTGCTTTTGTAAAAATTTCTTGGTTTGTCATACTAATTTCTTCCAAGGTCTCTAAACAATCCGCTGAAAATCCGGGACATATTATATCAACATTTTTTTTACCTGTTAGTGGCAACTCTTGCAAAGTTTTATCACAATACGGTTGCAACCAAGGCTCTCGTCCAAAACGCGATTGAAATACTAATCGCCATTGTTCATCCGATAGCCCTAATTTTTCTGCAATCAAACGTGCCGTTTTATGGCAATAACAATAATAAGGATCACCTTTTTGAAAATAGCGCTCAGGCAATCCATGAAAAGAAATTAACAAAATATCACCGCGTTGATGCTGAGCCCAATGTCTTTGAATACTGTTAACTAAAGCCTCAATGTAGAGTGGCTCATCTGCGTAATGATTCACAAAACGCAATTCTGGCATCCAAGACAACTTTGCCATTTCACGACTCACTGCATCAAAAACTGCAGCAGTCGTCGTCGCTGAATATTGAGGAAATAAAGGCAAAATTAGAATTTTACGAACGCCTTGTTCTCGAAGCCTCTGCATTCCACTCGCTATCGAAGGCTGCCCGTAAGTCATTCCTAATTCTATAATGGGTGAGTTAACACCCTGCTGATTTATTAACGCTTGCAATTTTTCTTTTTGTCGCAGGCTGTTCACCAACAAAGGGGATCCTTCCGATAACCAAATTTTGCGATAATTACACGCAACCCTCTTACTTCGTAGGGGTATAATGATCCCATTCAAAATAAACCACCACAAAAAAGGATTGACATCTATCACGCGCGGATCTGACAAAAATTCGCGTAAATAACGTGCAATAGCCAGCGTTGTTGGCTCTGCGGGCGTTCCTAAGTTCACTAGCAATACCCCAAACTGCGAATCAGGCTGAACGGGATGAATAGGTTTGTTCATAAAATTTTCTCAAAAGGGCCATTAAAAATCAAAATACTATATCAAAGATTTGCCAAACGCCATTATTATGCCATCTGAAAATTTAGCCTAGCGATGACACAAAATGCAAAACTATGAGGAATAGACAAAATCTTACACGCATTATACCAGTTTTCCTCACAATAACTATTGACTTTTTGGCAGCTCCCACTTAGTCTAAGTGTTCATGTTAGATATCTAAAAAAATTTCCTAAATAACATATCAATGGATATTCCATGGCTATGTATTTGACAATTAATTTTTGTCTGAGGTTAGATTATGAAGAAAGTATTGAAGA
Organism: Gammaproteobacteria bacterium; assembly: GCA_019748175.1. Classification (NCBI taxonomy): domain Bacteria; kingdom Pseudomonadati; phylum Pseudomonadota; class Gammaproteobacteria; species Gammaproteobacteria bacterium. The sequence goes on along the minus strand of JAIEPX010000008.1, from coordinate 81,472 downwards.
GCTTTAGAGACAAGAAAGCCCAAAAATCGGGCGGTTCTCCACGAAATTCAACTACAAATAGAACTTCAATTTCAGATGTAGCCCTCGATGATGACCCAAAAAATGCTGCTGAAACGATAGAATTAAAACCCTTGCGCCAACCAATAACAGTCGGGACGCATAATGCTCCATTTTCAGCCAAATTGAATCCAGTGATTGCTATGCAGTCTAATGATTATGAATATCGTTATTTACTCCAAAATTATACTCCACAAAAAAAATCCGATTCTTTTCCGGTATCCATAAATCATATGGACGATTACTTCAAAATTAGCACCGAAATGAGTGAATTATTAATCTATTTGCCAATTTGCATCCATGAAGATATCTATTCTCAGCCCGATCAATTACGAGATTTCTTAAAAGCAGTCGTTACAGCATTTAAACCGAGACCCGTGCATATCGTTCTTACGATATCCGATGAATTAAATCGTCACCAAATCTATAAAGAAAAATTCATGCATGATGAATTCTTTAAACCTATGCGTAATACCTCAAGTCTTCACCTTGATAAGTCAGATGATTGCAGAAATGATGCAAAAAAGCTCGGAGATGATTTGATTGAATCGCTTGCACTTGAAAATATTGCACAGGAAATAGGTTGCAAAATTACACATTTTCGCTGGGGCGAACTTACTCATCCCGAGATGACATCTGCTACGCTGAGAACCTGTTTTTTAGAAAGAATGCGAATTAGCGACAAAACCACAGAGGTTAGTTCTGATATTAGCATTACTAGTCTTTCTGAATTTGTTAGCGCCCAATTTAGCTCAGGCGTAGGATTTGCAGCAGCAGTACAACCCAAGCTGAACGAAGTCAGTAATAATGATTTATCCACATTCACAGATAAAACCAATGTGAATGTTAGCATTCGTTCAAATAAAAAATATATATTTGAAGAAGTTGCTCATATGATGCAAGTTTATTCAACTGGTTTATTTGATGTTACTATACACGCACACGACTTCAAATGGCGAAAATTTTCACGCAAAGTTGGAACATCACTCTTTGGCGAAGTTTTACATCACTGGACGTGTGAATTATTGAACTCCTATTTAGCAGAGCATAACAAAAGAAAACTACTATCTGAAAAACCTGCCGCTCTTAATTTGCCACATTATATCACTGTGGGACGTTATCCTAAATCACGCGCCGATTATATCGTTGTAAAATCCAACAAGAAAAAAAAGGCTAGTGAAGCCTCAACAATACTGGGTGATAACAACGAGCGTTCACTTCACCAAATCGTCATCGAGGAAGTTGAAACCCGCAGAGGCTTACAAACTTTATCTTCATCAGAAATATTGTATTATGAACAGGCACTTGTAGCTACTGGCAGAAGAAGTTCAGATAAAACGCCAAAAGCTGATGATAAAAAGGCCAAGAAATCTTTGGGCCAAAGCAAAAGCTTGGCTACATTGTCAACAGTTTCTAAGGATAAAGAAAGAACTAGTTCTTTGCCTCAAAGTATACGTTTTGTCACTCAACACAAAGGTAGTGGTGAAGTTAAAGCACAATCCTCGTCTACTCAAACTAAAAATTCCGACGTTTCACCTGTTGCTCTTGATGATGCTATAGTATTAGCATCTACATTTCAAAATGAAAGCTTAAGAGCAGGACCAGGATTTTTTGATAATGCTCAAGTAATTGCCCCAGCTCAAGTTAGAAATAAATCGCAACCTCCCAGTGTATTCGACCGCGTTGAGGTCTCAGGAGCGGCACCTCACAATGATAAATTGAACACAAGCATACAACATAATAAATCCGCAGGAGACGTGACTCAAGCTATGAGTTTGAGGGCAGTCCAAAGTGTTCCTAACGATAAAAACACACCTATATTAATACCCCCGAGAAAAAATACTAGCGCTCCGCCGACAGTTCCAGATAATAGTAACAGTCAACATTTATTGCGTCGAACAGACGGCATGGGTCTACCGCGAAAAGTGTCGAGCGACGATGGCGTACAAGTTTTTGCCAATCGAAGAAGAAGTTTTACTATGCTAATACGAGTATCTGATGATGAAGAGTCACTTTCTTCGTCTCAAGAATTATTGGTTATGTGATCAAGGTGAGAATTTGACAATCCTAGATTCAGCAGTAGAAACCTAGGATAATGGAGCTGGTGATAGGATTCGAACCTACGACCCGCTGATTACAAATCAGCTGCTCTACCAACTGAGCTACACCAGCAACAAGCCGAGTATTCTATGACAGACGAACTCAAAAAGAAAGAAAAAAAAGGGTCAGGCATGCATATTTTCATCTAGCAAAGCCAGGTAAAAATATGCATGCCTGCCCCCTATTCCGCTAGTATATCCGCTGATACAATCTACTCTAGCAATTGATTAAGGTTAATGATGAAAAAAATTCTATTCACAGGTGGTGGTTCAGCTGGCCATGTTGTACCCAATATAGCCCTTATTAATTATTTGAAGGGCTTTGGATGGGAAAGTCATTATATCGGTAGCTATGACGGCATTGAAAAAACGCTCATCTCACCTCTTAATATCCCCTATTACGGCATCAGCACCGGAAAGCTGCGTCGCTTTAAATCTTGGCGAAATTTATTAACACCCTTCCAAGTCTTAACAGGCATAGGGCAAGCCTGGCGATTGCTCGGCCGCATTAAACCAACGGTGGTTTTCTCTAAAGGAGGCTTTGTTGCATTCCCTGTTGTTTTTGCAGCTTGGCTACGAAGAATTCCTGTCATCATCCATGAAGCCGATCTGACACCTGGACTCGCTAATCGTTTAAGCCTACCCTTTGCACAACAAGTCTGCGTTAATTTTCCCGGCGCTGAAAAATATTTTAAAAATCCAAATAAAGTCATTGTTACAGGCATTCCCTTGCGTCAAGTGCTCACCTCAGGATCTCGCGAAAGAGGTCTAAATTTTCTACATTTTTCTGCATCTAAACCTGTTCTATTGATTTATGGCGGTAGTCTTGGCGCTCAAAACCTAAATGATATCACGCGGCAAATCTTACCCAAACTTACTCAACAATTTCAAATCGTACATGTTTGCGGCACCAACAAAACTGATAATCGTTTTGATAATATAAAAGATTACCAACAATACCCTTATATCAATGATGAATTTGGCGACGTCATTGCATGCGCTGATTTAGTGATATCTCGCGCGGGAGCTAATACAGTTTACGAATTAATCGCTCTGAGAAAAAACCACATTTTGATTCCGTTATCAAAAAAAGCGAGTCGTGGTGATCAAATCGAAAATGCAGAGTATTCTTCGAAAAAAGGATTTAGTACGGTTATTGATGATGAAGATCTTACTGCGACTTCATTACTACAAACAATCGACACTTGCTGGGCACAAAAAGAGACAATACAGCAAAAACTCTCACAAATCTCAATACCAGACAGTTTTACTATTATATCTAATCTGCTTGAATCAGTGAAGAAAAAAGGTCAGGTCTAACATTGAAACTAGCACATCTGAGCTGGTTTCAATGTTAGACCTGCCCCCTTTTATTGAGCTGTCTATTTTTCAAGATTTTACCCGTTCTTCTTCTTTCAATTTAAGCGGGATCTGACATGTAAAAACGCTGCCTTTGCCAACTTCACTTTTCACAGTGACCAACCCACCCAGTCGATTTGCAATTTGACTCACATTGTATAATCCCAATCCACTGCCCGGGTACTTTCCTGAGTAACTGGATGTCAGCCGGCTGAATTTTTTGAAAATATCAACATACTTATCTTCTGGAATTCCAATTCCTGTATCACTAATAATAAATTGTAATTCTACACTATTCTCCGATTTACCGATTAATTTCGTCTCAATAGTAACACCACCATTCTCAGTGAATTTCACAGCATTACCTACTAGATTTAACAATATTCTACGTATTCCGCCTAAATCCCCAAACAAGTGTTGAGGAATTTTGGGATCGATAATTGATTTCCAATCTAAATTTTTGTATTTTATTCTCGCGCGCATCAATTCCGTGAGATCTTCCATTAGATAATTTATGTAGATAGGTTGACTATCATGGACGCCCTCATCACTACTTGCTACAACATCAATAATTTCATTCATCCAACTTAATAATCGTTGTGCTGATTGTCGTATATAACCTAACGTTTCTTTTTTAAACGGATCTTCCTCTTGTGATTCTAATATCTCCGAAAATCCTAAAATTCCCATAAAGGGGGTTCTAATATCGTGGCTGATATTAAGAATAAATTCTGATTTGGCACAATCTGCTGCCTCTGCTTTTTCTTTGGCATCACGCAATTCCTGCTCAATTTGTTTTTGTTTAGTAATATCCAATGATATTCCTATTAATCCGATGACATCACCCTTGTCATTTCTCACAGGTGCTTTATTGCTTAAGTAAATTGCTGGATCACCATTGACATCAAATCCTAACTCTTCTAGCGTTATTGCTTTTCCTTGTGCTAACACCTTATTATCAATTTTAATAAGATTATCTGCATCTTTTTTATTAAAAAGATCATATGTGGTCTTACCAACAATTGAATCTTGACGCAAAGATAAAATTTGCGCCAAAGCTGAATTACATCCTAAGTAGACCCCTTTAGAATCTTTCCAATAAATATTGGCCGGCATATTTGATGCCATCTGATTAAACATCGTTGCAATTTGATTGAAGTAAGACATATTATCGATGAATGAAGACTTTGCTTTTGTCTCAGATATTAGCTCTGACTCTTTTTTATTCACTTCAGTCACATCAATTGCCAACGTTGTTAAACCAAACAATTTATGATCCTTATCATACAATGGTGTTTTATAACTTAAATAAACTTTATTATTCCCTTCACTATCGATAATATACTCATGGAAGCATCGCGTATCTTGAATTTTAAAAACCTCTCGATCATTCTCAATGATTTTTTCAGCCAGGTCATGTGTAGTTAAATCATAATCTGTTTTTCCATTAAGCGTTTCAGGAGTGAGATTAAGTAAATTCAAAAAATGATGGTTGGCTCCGATATAGCGACTATTCAGATCTTTCCAAACAATATTAACTTCAAGAGAGTCAACAAGTTGTGCAAAGTCGATCGAATAACTCATAGAGCCTCCGCTCTTATAAATTCATTATAGATGCTTGCAAATCACTATAAGACTTGTCACCAACAAACCGCAATTCACCCGATTGTCTACCTACGCGGTGCGCAAATATAGCTGGAATAACATCAACTCCACGAGCACGAGAATCACGTATGTTTACTTTCAATTCATTTAAAATAATTTTAGAATTCATATCTCGTTTTAAGAGTATAATATTGATTTGTGCACTTCTGGCTAAACTCATCAATCGATCTTCAGTGATATAAGAACGCTCCTGCATCAACATATGATGAAATGCCGGATATTTTCCTTGTTTACGTGCGGCCAAAACGGCTCGAGCAATTGTCCATGAATTTTTGTCTAATAATGGAACGACACGAGTAACTAATTTCACATCATTATTATTACGCGCAAGAAGTTCGGTCACTGACAACATAGTTCGACAATGCGGGCACTGATAATCAAAAAATTCTTCTACAACAATATTTCCATTGATATTACCCGTCACAACCGATGCCAATGACTCCATTCCAAAAAATAATGACACGCTAAAAAACAATATACTGACTAGTCTTGGAAGAAAAATTGACCTCATAATATCCTCGCTTAATTAATGATCATGAATTGGCCGATCTTATCTCAATTTGACTTGATTGTCCAAAGAATATAGAGCGCAGAAACATAATTACACGCATTTATTGTTATTTATCGGTGATTATTTCGCCATTTCATCGCGATTAAACATAGATTTAGCGCATTAGAGTCTCGTAGTAGACTCCAACTGCAGTATCTAGGTTGAAGGGGGCAATACTGCAATGCCCACACGCACAGGTTTTATTGAGGCTTTAGTATGCCAAGACAATTCAAAAATTGATGCACCTAGAAGTGAGGGAAAAGCCTGAAGAACATGGCTAGGAACTTGCTCGCCAAAGGCTTCTGCATCCCAAACAAACACAGCCCCTTCATGCTGCATTTTAACCAAATCAACCCATGGGCTCGCCTCATAGTCCCAGTCAAAAAAAGGTACCGGATGATCTTTTCCATATACCGCCACTCGCGCAGCCAATTGACGAGTGCCGGCTACAAAAGGCACAGGTTTTTGAAACTCTTTATGCCAAACTTCACCAACCACATTCGCAAGTTCTTGCGATGGATAAGAAACAATTTTTGCATTACCGATCCAATACGGAGGCAAAATAACAGTGCCTAGATAAATTAGCAAAGAAGAAAAAAAACAAACCAAAGAGCCAATTGTTAACCGACGTAATTCAAGAGTTTCGAGGGTTGGCCAAAATGAATAAACCAGCCACAACCCCACTAAACTAAAGAGTGGCATTCCCCACATTGAACGCATGTGAGTACCCGAAATTGCAGCATACCCCAATGTCGTCAAAAAAGGTCCCCACGTCATGCTGAATAAGAAAAACCGATCAAAACGGTTTTTGGTATTTGATCGTTTAAAGTGCCTGACACTCCATGCGTACAGCAGAAAACAAGGCAAAATAACCAGTAATTGCGTCATTAAAAATAAGAGCGGATTAGAAAAGTGCCTGGCCCAAGAGGGTGCGACTGTAGCGCGACTCAGTGCATAGCCAACATACTGAAAGTCATGCTGATATTGCCAGTAAAGATTGGGGGAAATAATTAACAAACCCAGAGCAATTGCCAAATAAAGTCCTGGCTTCTTAAAACTGTTTCGACCTTGAGATGTTCCAAGAATAACCACAAATATGGGGACAAATAACATCACTGTGTAATACTTCGCCATCAAAGCTAATCCAGCACACAACCCTGTGAGAATCCAATCGCGTGAACGTTGAGCCGAAATTGCCGTATAAAGAAAAGAAATCGTTAATGCCCATAAAGGTAGTTGCAAAACATTGTCATTAAATTCAGGGGTTGCAAAATTATAATAGAAAATTGCCTCTAATAATAAAATCGAGGCCAACGCTTGCAGTGAGGATAATTTTAATTGCATGGCCAATCGCGTGGTTGCCCAAAAGGTCGTGATAATGCAGATTTGACTTAATAAATAGGTTGCCCAAACACTATGACCCGTTAACCAACTGACACTATACGCCAACCAACCTACTAAATAAGGATCTCGGTCATAGCCCCACTGCCATTGCTGCCCCCAAGCAATCGCTTCGGCTACATCGAGCGGGGCATTGTGGTGCAATAGCGCGGGCATCAAAGTCCAAAAAACAACATGCAATAGTGCCAAGACCACGAACCATTTTTGACAGAGTTTTTCATTCATTTCTGAGCGCACCTTGAACACCTCGGGTAGAATAATTTGTAAGAGCATATCGCAAAGATGGGTATAGGTCTAACCCAATCTAGCACTGGCTTACCAGCCACATCTGGTGTAATCTTCGTCTATCACATCGTAAGGATTACGAAAATGCGGATGTTAATCATTCCATTCTGTTGTATTGCCATGGCTGGCTGTATGGTGGGGCCTAATTTTCACAGGCCATCTGCCCCACATGCGAAACATTATACTGAATCTCGACTTCCTGCAAAAACAGTGAACTCACCTTCTCTAAAAAACATAGGGAAAACGCAATATTTTCTCAATGGCCGCGATGTTCCTGCTGAATGGTGGAAATTATTTCATTGCAAAGAACTAAACGATCTTATCTGTGCTGGTTTAGCAAATAATCCAAATTTGCATGCAGCGAAAGCAGCATTACGTCAAGCTCAAGAGAATTGGAATGTGACATTCGGCTCACAATTTTTTCCGAGTATTGACGGACAAATTAATGGGGTGCGTCGACGTCAAACCAACTCATTGGGGGGCACTATTAATCCCGTATTGGGTTCAAATATTTTTACATTATATAACGCCTCAATTAATATTTCCTATATGTTGGATTTATTTGGAGGAAATCGAAGACAACTCGAAATTTATTCTGCTGAAATAGATTATCAAAAATTTCAACTCGAAGCGGCTAAACTCACACTAACATCGAATATAGTAACTACTGCAATTACTATGGCTTCACTCGAAGCTCAAATTTCTGCTACAGAGAATATTCTTCATGCACAAGAAGCACAATTGAATATTGTAAAAAAACAACTTAAATTAGGTGCAGCATCGGGCATCGATGTACTTACACAACAAACTCAAGTTGCTCAAACACGTACATTATTACCACCACTCTATCAAAGTCTTGCTGTATCACGTGATGCTTTAGCAACACTGATTGGAAAAATTCCAAGCGAAAGTTATCTTCCTCATTTTTCTTTAGAGCAGTTTGTATTACCCGAGCATATACCCCTCAGCTTACCCTCTTCACTCGTTAATCAGCGTCCTGATATTCGAGCACAAGAAGCTTTAGTACATGCAGCCAGCGCACAAATAGGTGTTGCTACAGCAGATTTATTACCGAAGGTAACACTGACAGGAAGCCGTGGTTGGAACAATAATAATCTTGCAAAATTATTTTCTCCAACAGACATCATTTGGAATTATGGTGCTGCCATTTTACAGCCCATTTTTCACGGGGGCGCACTATTTGCACAACGTCGAGCAGCAATTGCAGCATTCCAACAAGCCGCTGCATACTATCGCCTCACTGTTTTACAAGCTTTTCAAAATGTTGCTGATAGTTTAGAGGCGTTAAAAAACGATGCAATTGCATTAGATGCTCAACGTAAAGCTGAAATTGCCGCGAAAAAAACTCTGCTGATTACTGAAAAACAATTTAAACTCGGTGGAATCAGTTATCTTATATTGCTGAATGCACAACAACAGTATCAAAAATCGACAATAAATCGTATTCAAGCTCAAGCCGCTCGATTAGCGGATACCGTGGCACTCTATCAAGCATTGGGAGGCGGTTGGTGGAATCGTGATTCTTACAACGCTAAAAAAACAGTCACAATCTCATACAGGAGATTTTCTCGATGAACAAAAGAATGATGATTATGCTTATCGGTGTGGGCATATTATTTGGTGGTATCGTTGGATACAAAACATTTTCGAATATTATGCTTAAACGATTTTTGGCATCCAGAGAAAATATTGCTACTGTTTCGGCTATGAAAGCCGAAACTTCTCCGTGGCATTCTCAACAAAAATATTATGGCAGTTTAAAACCTTATCAAGGAGTCAATCTTACCGTTGAGGCTCCGGGCATGGTAGAAAAAGTGTATTTTAAATCAGGCGCACTCGTTAAAAAAGGCGAAATTATTGTTCAGCAAAGTGTGACTGGCGACACGGCATTGCTTCGCTCATTCGAAGCCAATACGGCTCTCGCTAAAATTACTTTGCAACGAGATACTGCGCAATATGCGATTCAAGCCGTGAGCAAAGCCACACTGGATGCTGACAGAGCCAATTTCAAAAGTTTGGAAGCCCAAACTGCACAGCAAGCTGCCATCGTAAGAAAAAGATCAATCAAAGCACCATTTACAGGAAAGCTTGGAATCGTTGAAGTTAATGAAGGGCAATTTTTAACGCCCGGCGATCCTATTGCACCTCTTCAAGATCTTTCAAGTATTTATGCTGATTTTTATGTGCCTCAACAACAAGTGACTACAATGCGACTCGATCAACCTGTTCGTTTGACAATAGACACATTTCCAAATCGCACTTTTGAAGGAAAAATAACAACGATCAACCCTATAGTCGATAACAATACACGAAACGTAAAAGTAGAAGCGACAATACCTAATCCCAATAGCGAACTTCTTCCAGGCATGTTTGCAAGCATCGTGATTGAAACTGGCGAACCTCAGCGTTTTATTACATTACCCCAAACTGCTGTCAGTTATAATCCATACGGTGATGTCATTTTCACAATTCAAGATAAAGGAAAAGACAAGACAGGCAAACCTATTTATATCGTCACACAACAATTTGTTACTACCGGAGAAACTCGCGGTGATCAAGTGACTATTTTAAAAGGCATTCAAGTTGGAGACCGAGTAGTCACGAGTGGGCAATTAAAACTTAAAAATGGTGCTCGTGTAACGATTAATAATTCTGTTGTACCAACCAATAATCCGTCACCAAACACCAAGGAAGAATAATAAGGGATTAATGATGAAATTTACCGATCTCTACATCAAACGCCCTGTATTAGCGACTGTTGTATCATTGCTGATTCTTGTGCTGGGTCTTCGATCAATGTTTTCTCTTCCTATCTTGCAGTTTCCTCGCACTGAAAATGCTGTGGTTACTGTAACTACAACGTATGTTGGTGCGGATACAGACGTCATTGCAGGCTTTATCACAACACCATTAGAAAATTCTATCGCACAAGCCAACGGTATAGATTATTTAACATCAACTAGCCAACTAGGAAGAAGTACTATTCAAGCCTATTTGAATCTCAATTATGATTCCAATAAAGCACTCAGTGAAATTAATACCAAAGTCAATGCGGTTCTCAATCAATTACCGAATAATTCTCAAGTACCTGTAATATCAGTCGATATAGGACAAACGATTGACGCGATGTATATGAGTTTTTACAGCGATTTTCTACCACGTAATAAAGTCACCGATTATTTAGTTCGAGTCGTTCAACCCAAACTGCAAGCCGTTAATGGTGTTCAGGTTGCAGAAATTTTAGGTGGACGACAAATTGCTTTACGTGTGTGGCTTGACCCTGCAAAACTCTCTGCTTATCAAATAACAGCCGCTGACATTTCTACTGCACTCGCAACCAATGATATTGTTTCTGCTATCGGTCGCACTCATGGCCAAATGATGACGGTCAATCTCAGCGCTAAAACCGATCTGAATTCCGTAGAAGAATTTCAAAATCTGATTGTGAAAAGTCAAAATGGTGCTATTGTAAGATTACGTGACGTGGGAGAAGTTTCTCTAGGTGCTCAAAATTATGATACGAATGTACAATTTAATAATACCTCATCCGTTTATATTGGAATCAAAGTGGCCCCCTCTGCCAATTTATTAAATGTGATTGCGGACATAAGAGAAATTTTTCCTGATATCGTTCGTAATCTTCCCAGTGGTATAGAAGGGAAAATTGTATATGACTCCACTAAATTCATTAACAGCTCTATTCATGAGGTTGTGAAATCCTTGCTCGAAGCATTAATCATCGTGACGATTGTGATTTTTTTATTTTTAGGCTCCGTGCGCTCAGTGATTATTCCTGTGCTTGCCATTCCGCTTTCATTGATTGGTGCTTTTTTGATTATGGAAATTCTCCATTATTCAACTAATTTACTGACATTACTTTCATTAGTTTTAGCTATTGGCCTTGTTGTAGACGATGCCATTATTGTCGTGGAAAATGTACAACGCCATATGGAAAATGGTTTATCGCGGATGGAAGCTGCAATATTAGGTGCTCGTGAACTAGCAAATCCTATCATTGCAATCTCTATTGTACTGATCGCCGTATTTATTCCCATAGGGTTTATGGGTGGATTAACAGGGGCTTTATTTACAGAGTTTGCTTTTACTTTAGCCGGCGCTGTAGCGATATCAGCCATAGTGGCTCTTACACTCTCACCCATGATGTGCTCTCGCTTTCTTTCACAAATTAATCACAATAGTCGCTTTCATGACTCTATTAATCGTCATTTTGATAATCTACATAATAGCTACAAAAAACATTTGCATCATTCTCTAAATTATTTACCCGTCACTGCTGTATTTGCAGCGATAATTTTTCTTAGCATAGGTTATTTATATTCCACATCAAAAAGTGAACTTGCACCGCAAGAAGATCAAGGTGTAGTGATTTCACAATTAACGACTTCACCGAATGCCACAATCGATCAAACTCAACTTTACGCTGATCAAATATATAAAATATATCGCAGCTTCCCTGAAACGGATGCAGTATTCGCACTGATTGGCGCATCTGGCTTAAATTCTGCAATTAATGGGATGATTTTAAAGCCCTGGGATGAGCGTGATCGAACATCGAATCAAATACAACCACTCGTTCAAGAACAATTAGATAAAATTTCCGGAGGCAAAGCCGCTGCTTTTCAATTACCTTCATTACCGGGCGCACGTGGATTACCCATTCAATTTGTTCTTCAAACAACAGAATCCTTTGATCAATTGAATGAAGTAGCGCACGATGTTATGAATCAAGCTATGGCAACAGGGCTGTTTATGTTTATGGACAGTGACCTGAAAATTGATAAAGCTCAATCTAATCTACTGATTGATCGAGATAAAGCCTCTCAGCTTGGATTTACAATGCAAGATATTGCAACAGCTTTAGGGTCTGCACTCGGTGGCAATTACATTAATTATTTTAATTTTAGCGGTCGCTCGTATCAAGTCATTCCACAAGTATCACGAAATGATCGACTGAATGATTCACAATTACTGAATTATTATCTCACCAGCGCCAATGGCACATCCATTCCATTATCGACAATTGCACAGGTAAAAACTGTTGTGGTTCCTGAATCGCTCAATCATTTTCAACAAATAAATTCAGCCACTATTAGTGCTGTTGCTGCACCTGGTGTTGCGATGGGAACTGCTTTAGACGCATTGAAAAATTCTGCTGAGCCACTCTTACCACAAGGCTATACTTACGATTATGCCGCTCAATCGCGACAATTTAAGCAAGAAGGAACAGCATTTTTAATCACTTTCTTCTTTGCCATGATTATTATTTTCCTCTCATTAGCCGCACTTTTTGAAAGCTTCCGTGATCCGCTCACGGTACTCATCAGCGTTCCCATGTCCATCTGCGGAGCACTGGTTTTCGTCAGTTTAGGGATCGGTGGCGCGACGCTCAATATTTATACCCAGGTAGGACTTGTCACACTCATCGGACTTATTAGTAAACACGGGATATTGATCGTTCAATTCGCCAACGATCTCCAAAAAACTGGCAAAACTAAACGTGAAGCTATCGAAATGGCTGCTAGCATTCGATTGCGCCCCATCCTCATGACCACTACTGCAATGGTGGTCGGCGTTTTCCCCCTCATTTTTGCCAGTGGTGCCGGAGCTCTCAGCCGATTCAGTATAGGCCTCGTCATCGCCTCGGGGATCTCAATAGGTACCCTGTTTACCCTATTCGTCGTCCCTGCGATGTACATGTTCCTTGCTGAGAAGCATACCCCTGAGACAGCCGCAGAGCCCCAGAAGGCCTGAATCGGGCGAAATAAGCAAAATACGAGTTGAACTCTTCTTAAGACTATCTTAATCTAACAGACCTATTATGGCATATTGACCTTTTCACCTTATGTAATATGAAGCAGAGACACCATGCAACAAAATACTCCACTACGCTACGCACTCACCGCCCTTTTCTCCCTTGGTGCCATCGCATTACTCGGTATACTGAGCTACTCAGGCATGCTCTATCTTACTGGCAACGTCATCGCCAGCATCGTATCAGCTGGACTTGCCGTACTTATTGAAGGCGAAATATACAAACGAAATATTTTAAGTGGCATAGACAAATTTTTAAAATTTGGCCACTTTATTGAACATAATAGTTATGTCAATAAGCTTAAAGAATTATCAGAGGATTTTCATGACTCTGAAAGTATATTAAAAGATTATCATAACCTCCGACGTTACAAAAAAAAATTAGAGCATGCAAAAGTTCGCAGTGAAGAACAAGAAAAAGAGTTAGAACGATGCGAAACACGAATCACAGAAATAGAAGAATTTTTCATACGCTATATCAATAACGAACTTGATCCCGACAATTCCGTTGAGCAAAGACTAGCTGCAGGCCTAAATCGCTATTTAATAAATGATAAAGATAAAACAGAAATTCGGAAAACTTTACAATCCAAAATTAGTTGGGAACAAATGTGGCTATGGTTAAGCTCACCCCTCACTATCGGTGGTGGAATAATGGCTATGTTGGTGGCCGTTGCGCAATTGCCAGAAGCTTTAGTTGCGTTTAACGTTGCAATCACCCCTACTCTTACCATGTTAGCGGTTTGGCCACTCGCCTTTCTTGGTGGCATTGGATTAATGTTAATCACCTACAACACTTTTGTAGAAGTGATTCACAACAAAAAATGGATAAAACATTGGGAATCATTTAAACAAACATTAAAAGAAGCCAGTATACTGGGAATCGTATTACACGTGTTCAGCATAACTTTTATAACGGGCCTAGCCATCTTCGCAACCATTGCAACTGCGAGTACCTGGTGGATTGCTGCACAAACAGGGGTAACCTTATTCCCCGTATTATCGACCTTAACGGTTCGATTACAAACGATCTTAATAAGTGTAGGAGCGACTCTCTTCGCACTAGGACAAATCGTATTTGAATACGTCAATAGTTTAGAATCTCATGCTACAATGACCCGTGCTCAATCACGCAAAGGCCTGACACCCGATCAAGATAAATATATCAATTCATTATCAACATTTCGTCAGTTTTTTGCTGTCCCTGCGCTCTTAGCGCTAAACGATTATGACTCCTGGCTTGAAAAACCTTTGAGCGAGAGAATAAATCCTTTCACCTGGGCCATCAAAATCATCGAATATCCTTTTAGACTTGTGATATTCATCGGACATTTAATTAGTATTGGCGTCACCGGTGATAGGCTAGGGAATATCCATCCCGCCATCACATCAACTGCAGGTGCATTGCAAGAAGGCATGACCGATCTACACTATGTCTGGAGTGGAAAATGTGGTCATCATCATTACGATTTTGCAGGTTTATTTCTTGATATTTTACTTTCACCCCTCAAGCTTTTAGCCGCCGGATGGAATTGGTCAGCGGGTAATAAAGATTTTTCTGAACAACTCAGAAAAACCTTCGGCCGTGGAAAAATCAAAGAAATTAAAAAATATGAACCTTCTGTTGAATTGCGACATTATGAAGTGGATAAAATAATCGCTCAAGAAGTTGAACGACTCGATGAAGCAACTGTTTATGATGATTCAGCGGAAGAAAAGCTCGAGTTATGGAAAAAAGCGCGAACCCGCTCTCAAAAGGGGACTCCAGAAAAAAGATCTTTATTATTTTCACATGAAGATGTCGCTGTTCTTGAAAAACATCGGTCATCGTGGTTTGGACCATCTACAACTAGATCAAAGCAAACACTTGAGAAAATAGAGCAAGAGTTTCCGTATCTGCAACTAATTTCGGCGTAATCTTTATACTATACCTGGAATTGACTTCAGTTCCGTAATAATCACATTCGGCGCAGACTCGTCCTGCTGCAATGTTCTTTTATGCGCCAACAACTGATCCACACGATTAATATAGGCTCTCAGACAGGCAACAAATTCATTTTTATTGTCAACAGGCTTGAAAAAAGGAATATTAGTGCTGGATACAACATGTTTTACAGATGATGCTATTTGTTCAAGTTCTGATCGAACTGCTTGATAGGTTTGTAGAATAATTTTTTCGTCCGGCAATTTACTCAGCACATTTTCTTGACCTGAGAAATATCCATGTATAATTGATGATAAGTTTTCAAAAAAATTTGATGGGTCAACAATACTACATTTAATAGTGTTACAATCCCTAATACTTCTGTCGCACAATAATACAAACAAATGTTCTGATCTTGGATGTCTATCTCTGAACGAAGCCACTAACTGGAGATACCTTTTATCATCAAAGGATAATTCAAATATTGCAAAAATATGCATCAACGTATAATGAATTACCCACTCAGAGATAAGTAACGTGGACAACTTAGCTTGTACTCTAGGCCTAGAAAAGCCCGAGCACCATAATGCATAGACCTCTGCCTGATATTCTGATGAATTAATGGCAGTATCGTCTACCCAATCTAAAATAGGGAGAATAAATTCTTCTTCATGACTAGACACTAATTTCACAATTTCAGGCGTTAATTGAGCACCCTCATCTAATAATAACGTAGGAATACGCGTTATCCAGCCAGTTTTAGCTGCGCTATGGAGAGCTTTGGTTTTTAATTCTTGGCTAAAATTAAAATGACTCAATAAATACTCAACCACTTTTTCATTGCCATCAAAGGCGGCGATTTCAAGTGAAGACTCTCCTTTAAGATTATCAGAATGATTATCAATAGGCAGAGCACCTAGACGTACCAAACAATAAGCTAATGAATGTTTAGAAGATTTTATTGCGGCATAAAATTGCTCATCCAGAGTTTTCTGCCATTCTTTTCTACGACTTTCATCGCTGGCAATGATTTTACTCAACTCTAGTATGCTATTAAAATAATCTTCATTTAATCGAGAGAGTAAAACACGGTAGAAAATAGCACTTCCGAATAATTTCGGCATACTATCGGATTCATATAATGGATAAAAGATGTGGAGACCATTATATTCCATGAGAATATTAAGAATTAGAGCGATAATATTAAATCTTGTTTTATCCAAATGAATATCTGGAAGCTCGTGACAAGGAGGGTCAATAAACTTCAAAATCTGTGAAATAGCTTTTACAGGATCACGATCATCTTTATCAAGAAGTTTGCATTCGGACAAATAACGGACTAATCGATACATAGCGAGATCAGGATTTTCCAAATAGAGAGCTTGCATAAATAACCTAGCAATGCTCTGAAGACTATTTTGAGAATCAACAGCCGGCATATGGCCGATAAATTTATTGAACAAAGCAGCGGCTTGAGTATTATGGGTAGTATACGCCAGGTCACGAGCTAACAGACACCGAGAATAAAATGCAGGAGAGTGCTCTCCTTGTGATTCAAAATTGATTAGCCTTGGAAGGAGGTCGTTTAAACCTAGCTCAACCGCATAATATAATGTTGACTCCAATCCCCACTTAAACTCCCTACAAAATGGCTTAGCACCAGCATCTAGTAGCTTTAGAGCAATATCAACCTCCTTATTACGAACGGCTTGTAAGAGAGCAAACCCATACTCAGCGTTATCTTGTTCATCAGTAGGAAATTGTGTAAATACAGCCACTGTTTTCCAATCTTTTGTCTGCACTGCGCCTACTATCGCTCCATTACAGAGATTCCTGAGCGAAGCATCAGCTCCGTGTAGAAGCAGAAATTTTACTTCTTCAGATGCGCTTTGTTTGGTCGCCTCCTCCAATAACTTTGAAAGTAACGCCCTATCCATATCAGGATATTCATAGATAGTTTGTCTTACAAGTCTCCAATTTTTATTAAATGACACGAGTGTTAGGATATTTTCAAAACCCATGAAGTTCAATTGGCTTGGAGTACCATAAGCTATTAGATAATCAAAGAATCTAGTATTTTTATAATATGATAATTTGATTTGTTGTATTGTAATGCTAGATCTATCAAGCAGCATTCGAGCAATCTTAAATTCGTCATTTAGGATTAGCTCACAGATAATAAACGTAAGATCATGTTTACCAACACTCAAAAGCTTCTCAACAATGTCTTCATAAAGATTTTGTTTTGTTTTTTGCAAAAACCGAGATAAAATCCAAGTAAATCCATTTTTAATCATACAGATTACTAAGGGCACATTATCCACTTTGTCAAACAAAGTATAGGAAGTGATCTCATCCAATCCTAATAAAAATCCGTAGTGCCGATTTACGTAACGTTGCTGCCTAGAATTGACATCCTCATAGATATTTCTGGCAGAACGTTGGTCATATTGATAATACTCTTTTGAGTAAAAAAGAGTGTCATGCGCTACAGAATTCACTTCTTTTTTGCGTGAAAAAATAGTACTTAACATTGGCCTGTAGAAAAAAATAGGGATTTTATATTCAGGATTAAGCTTTCTATGATCTCCCTCTGCTACTTCAGAATATTTCGCCAATAAAGCTTCTGCAAAGGCATAGGCAGAAAACTTTGCCTCAAAAGAATCATCACCAATAACAACTATGGTACGATAAGGATTGAATCGAAATCTAGCATTAACTTGCTTAAAACCATCTTTAGAATCGGCTATCAGAGAATCTTCAACGTGAGTCAAAAGACCAAAAGAAAATATCGCAGAATCTGGTATCCTATCGACAGAAGATGGAAGAGGCTTGCGATCGACAAGGTCAGCTTTATACTGTTTTGAAAAATTCTGTTTATCGCACCCCTTTACACTGGGGAGAATATCAGAAATAAAATTATTGACTTCAGAGAGGTCACTCATTTTAAAAGTTTTAAGAACATACTGATTACGGAGACGTTCTTCATCTAGATGCTTCGTCTCTCTCATTGCATAGAGATGACAAAAATAATATTGATCCGGGGTCATACTAACGACTGATTTTTCTATTTTTGGATACAGATCATCTTGACCAGGTAAAACTCGCGTGATCAACTGATTAAAGAATTTAGCAGATGATTCATCTTTAAATGAGAAAAGTACAAGGCCTTCTTTCTCACGCTTTCTAACTCTAGCTATTTTATGAGATGTCTTCCAAAGACCCCCAAAAAACTCCTCACTAAACTTTTGTATAAGTGGATCTTCAAAATCTCCGAAAAGCTTTTGGAAATAAGGTATTAACTTCTCAAGTGCTTTTGCACTATATTTTCTTAAACGATACTCAGCAAACTCTTTGCCATGATGTGCAAATGTTTCGATAAACAATTGGCCTATATCAAACAAGCTTGAGGAGCTAGACGTTGTTGATACAAAAGGATAAGTGAACTCTAGCCATTGAATTGCATCCTGATTACGAGAAAAATCCGCAAAATCATGCGCTAAACGAATCAGCGTTTCAAATGATCCCGACTCTTTCTTAATTTCTTTTAATATAGCGATGATCTTTTGTAACATGTCAATTTTTGCTAGCTCCAATGCTACTTGTATTGACGAAGCGATCGCGTCATTAAATTTGGATTTATCATAACGAATGCCAATATTTATTAATTTCTCTACAAGATCCTCAGCTTTGCCTATAATACAGTTTTTCAGTACCCTGCTAAAATTATCAATATCAAGATTAGGGTTAACACTGAGAAGATATGAAGCCAAACTCCACTGTTGATCAGCAATGAGCTGTTCAAATGCATCTTTACCATGCACTGATTTCACAGCACCCATTTGCATCAATAAATGCGCCTCATTATAACGTTTTGCATGGCATGCTCTTACTAACAACAATCCTAAACAGGTGATATCGATTTTTGGATATTCCTTCAGACACAGCATGATAATGACCCATTTAGCTTGATGCGAAGCTTTGAGCAACATTTCTTTCATGCCCATGAAATTCATGTGACGAGGATTTCCAAATTGAATTATCCAATCATCTAGAGAGAGATCACCGTACTGTAAACGACGTTTATCAGTGTTTGTTTCTTTGATAATAAATTCAGCAATATCGAAAGCTTCTAGTTTAATCAACTCTGAAATTATTTCATCATTTTCCTCAATTCGACCTTCTTGTAACAATTTTGTAAATACTTGTTGAGTCACTTCGGCTGTTTTTGTATTTCTTGATTCCAATAGACGCAACAACAACCTTCCACGCTTCTGTCTTAGAAGTTGCTCTGCTAAAGAACATCCGAAAAAAATTTCATCGAGTAAATCTTGACTAATAATTTGATCAAGACCTAACAAGAATTCACAATCGAGATTTGCATATTTCGTATTTTTTAGGGGAGGTGTATTTAAGATTGCCAGCGCTTCTTCTTGATCTTTTTTCTGCATCGTTTCAGTATAAACTTTAATATTGTGTTTATATTTACCATGAGTAGTGCAAAAATCAGTTTTGCAAGACTGATGATTTTTTTGAAAATAAGGCAAGTAAAAAATAATGGGGATTCTATAATTTGGATTTATTACTATATTATGCCGTGAGGCATATTCTTTGACCTCTTTTAATAGCTCTTGTGCAAAATGATAGGCCAATAATCGAGCCTCTAAGGTATCAGTACAAATAGCCACTACAGATCGATACGGATTAAAATGCAATCTCGCTAAGAACTCATTGGTTCGACGTTCTTTTGATCTTACCTCAAGATTGGCGCGTTTAAATTTTTCAAATTCCTCTTGAGAATATAAAATCTTCTCGCCTTTACTCTCTCTGTGAAAATGACTCGCTTTTGCAGATTGCTCACTTTCATGCTCAAATACCCGACCCACGGTTCCCGAATCTCTGATTAGGCCTCTATGAATCAACACATCGTCCACATGAGTCATTAAACCGTACAAACGAATTTCTCTCACTTGAGAAAATCCAAACGCGCGGCTCTGCGTTTCGTTGTCAATAAACGTACATGACTGAATTTGTGAATACTGAGCTTTTTTTGAAGGATCATGCCTAGGTCTTCGGTTTGCTCTTTGAACAACCTCACCTTCAGGTGTAATGATGTAAGGCTTTCTTTCAACAGGTCGCAAATTTTGACGTCTTAAGCCATGCTCACCCGGAAACAGTCCTTTAATAAAAGCCTGGCTGTAATCAAATTCATCTGCACGCAGTGTCTTTAAAAAATAATGATCAGGAATGAGATCGGATAATAAATTTTCTCTTGACTGGCTAATAGTTAATCTATAAAAATGATATTGATCCTTCGTCATAATCACAATATCATTTTCAATTTTTGGGTAGTCGTCATCAAGTATAGGTAAAAATGAAGATAAAAATAGTCGCATGGTCTGCGCTTTTTCTTTTTCTGAAAAATGAAACTGAACAAGACCCACAGACTTAAATTCCGATACGATGTACTGTGAATTTTCGTTTTCAAATTCTTGATTCATGGGCTTACCTATAGATTTTATGCAGTACCCAAGCCATTAGAGATTAAATTGAGGAGTGAAAACATGTTTGTTTCCACTCCACAACATCAAATTAAAAGATTTTCCAGTCCAACAATGACTTTAGAAGATCACACATTGTTCGTCATCAGCAGCATTATTAACACGTGGAGGTGTAGCTACTTCACTTCGACCTTTTTTCTTATCTGACGCTGGTGTTGTCACGAGTAACTTTTCTGTTTCCTGAGCCTTCGCATCCAATCCTTCTCCGGCCTTAGCTGCATTTATCTCTTCTTTATCTTTTCGTTGTGACTGTACTTGAGCTCCCGAAGAAGGAGTCATATTAACTCTCACATCAGCATTAGAACGATGTTCACTATCTGAATCTGGTCCAGATCCGCTACTTCCTTGGTTATCCTCAGCCAGTGTGAGTAAGTCATAGAGATCTTCTTCATCGTCATCTGGCATCGTCGATTTAACTAAGGGGACATTTGTGCCACTACTACCAGCCCCACGTTCGTTTGGTCGTTGTTGAGCCGCTCTTGAGGCACCTGTTTTACTATGTGGAGGTTGTTGGCCATTAGCTTTGGCGAGTGAATTTTCTAAATTCATTCGGCTCATAGTAGGACGAGCCTCATTACCAAATACTTGAAAATAGGTTGTTGGAAATACTGTTACACGAAACAACTTTAATTGAGCAAACAGTGGAAATACTTTTGGCTTGAGACTACATGCAAATACGCGATTATCCTGTCCCTTCTTGTTAATGGCTAATTTTTGATTTAAAAAAGTAGCTGCTTGTTTAGCTTCATTCTCTGTTGCATAAAGAAATTGTACGAATTGATGACCACTAGCATCACCTTCACCCATACACACATAACGTGGAGCATAAATTCCCATCTTGGTTTTAACAGCTTCGGGAATAGCAAATTGATCTACAACCTCTTCCATTACTAAGGCCGGTGCTTCTGAACTCTTTTTAACGGGAGCCGAAGTCTTGCTCGGGGTTGTAGCTGTGGTTACTGCTGGTGATTTTGGTGCTTGTGCTGGTGACCCAACTTCTTCCATTTCTATTACGACACCGTTTCCATCCGTATGAACCGAATGAACTTCGTCAGATTCATAGTCGTCTAGAAGCCCCCTCTTTGCATCAGGATTTCGGGTACGATCTTTGGCTTTACCCACTTTGATAGTTTTCTTCATAATCAATACTCATCTCTTTGTTGTGACTGGTTCTCATTTTATACCATAATTAAGCACAAGACTCAAGCGCTTTGCATGAAAATACGATTCAAAACCGCTACTATGATGATTAAACGTACCGACCCGGGCTATATTTTTATTGAATTTACGTTAATTTAATGATAAACACATGAATAAGATGCTTACTTAATTCCAAAGCCAAACCCCGCCTCATCAACGACATCATCAGCAGTATCACCTGGAATGGAAGACTCAAAGGCCTCAATAGCCGGTGTTCGATTAGCCTCCCTCTTCAACAAGAAATCGAACTCCGCATGTTTCTCTTGCCGGCGGGCAGCAGACAACAATTCGCCCAACAGTGATTGACTGATTGAGGACAACTCTTTAACACACAGCCTTATTGCCACCCACCTTTTATGCTCAATGGCTTTGCGCAGCATTCTTTCAAGCCCCATAAACTCTATTTGCCTTGGGTTGCCTTTTAATAATAAATACTCTTCTAAAGATCTAAGAATATAGGCATCTTCTTTTTCATTATATTCTCTATATACTAATTTCTCTTTATCGGATTGTGTGGCAGCGATGATTTTTTCAGCCAGCACAAATTCTTCGATCATGATTAGATCCCCAATGATAAAATCATTATTTTTGATAAGACCTCTTCTAAGCAATTGATGAAATAGTTCATTACAAAAAATATTATCGGCTGAATTTTGTAAGGGCCTTAGCAAACGAAATAATATCCTCGCATATCCGTTCGTTAGCATTTCAAGCGCTAAAAGGTTACCTTTTCGAGTTCTATCTAGGAAAATATCGGTCGTGATTTTTGGTAATCCAAGCAAGAATTCATAGTCCTTGGCAATAATTTTTTGATGCCTAGAATCTGGATTTTTATGTATTTTACAGCACTGAGCACAATCAACTACTCTCATTTTCTGAGTATAAAACGATAATTTTGGCCTCCTACCAAAAAGATTCCCTGGAAGATAAAAAATAATAGGGACTTTATAATCGGGATTTACTTTCAAATGATTTTTCTGAGCGTACTCACTAAACTCTTGAAGTAATTCTTGCGCAAACTGATAAGCCAATAGTCGTGATTCCAACGAATCGGAGCAAATCACAACAAGCGTTCGATACGGATTAAAGCGTAATCGCGCCAACACCTCGTTAGTGCCACCTTCTTTATTCCTCAGCTGAGCATTTTGCTCAACAAATAGCCCAAATTTTCCACGAGAATAAAATACTTTGGGACTTGCAGTTGCTTCTTCTCGATTATTAAAATCAAAAGGTCTGGCTACAGTGCCACAATCTCTCACCAATAAACGACTTAACAACGCATCATTTTTATGAGTTAATAAGCCATACAACTTTCCTTCTCGAACTTTGGAAAATCCAAAGGCATCTACCAACAATTGAGCGTCTATATAAGTACACGATTGAATCTGAGAATACTCTTTTTTCTCTTCTACTGAGTGACTAGGTTTTTTCTCGAGTCGAGATGACATCTCTCCTTGCGGAGAAATTGTATAATCACCACGCTCCTTAGGTCGTAAATTATGATACCGCTTTCCATTTTCGCCAGGAATAAGTCCTGATTTGAAAGCGTGGCTAAAGTCGAAACGATCAGCCCTGAGGGTTTTCAACAAATACTGATCTCCCATAAACGAGGGATGAAGCTCTCCTTTTTCTTGCATCCAAGAGATCTGAAAACAATAAAATTGATCGTTAGACAAAATTACGGCGACCTTATCTCGTTTTGGATAGTCAGCATCGATAATGGGTAGAATTTTTGTTAAGTACTCGAAAAATTTACTGGCTAGTTGAGGGGTAGAAAAATCGATCCGAATCAAATAGGTTTCACTAGTTTTCTGTGCACGAAAATTAAGAAAGCCATCCCATGAAGACAATTTTGTAGCGTCTATTTTTTCTAACGAATTTTTTTTCATTACTTAGCTCATCTCATTCTGGATAGATTAATCTAATATATAAAGAGCGTACCTAAATTTGGACTTAATGGTAGATAATCCAACGCCTCGGGTTCCACCGTTTTAACAGAACCATGATCAGAGTCAATGGATTTAGGCTCATAGTTTGACAATATCTGATCAGTAGCACTCAGAAAGTTATACATCCTCTGATTAAATGCCCGAGATTCATTAGTGCTTGAAAAAAAAGTAAGCGCCTTAGAAGCATTAATCATTTTCTCAAATTCGTGCAATATTTCATCAAAAGTTCGTTTAGAATCTTCGGGCCTTGGCAATGTTTCATAGTCTGAAAAATAATCGTTTAAGGCTTTCAAAATCGTCTGATAGTATTGAAATTTTATAACCCCATAATGTGGATTAATAATACCGCGATTGTCTAATGCGTAACCATCCCATTGCGCAATTCTAACGTTTCTCTTAAAGATATTAGTGTACATTAATTCCAGTTCTTTCCAATTCATAGAGTCTGTTGCAGCTTCCATATAATCCAACATGCACATCAAACTTAGATGTCTAATGTAGGCTGTACCACACTGCTTAACAAATCTATCGATAAAACCAGAAGAAAAATAATGCCTATACGCCCATGTTTGTAAAAATGCACTGGAAAATTCCTTTTTATAATCGTCATAAGTAATTATTACTTCAAACATGGATTCAACCGCTTTTTCATCACGATCTAAATGGGCGGCTTCAAATAGACAGGGAGTGATCTTTATAGAGCAATAAGCAATTAAAGCCTTAATATCATATTTCTTACTGTGCTGAACCACGTATGAAACTAATTCATCCTTAATGAATTGTTCGATACTTGGATTCACTAACAGGATACAAATGGCAACTTGATCTCCACTTTTGGCAATTTCACCATATAGAGACTGCCTTGACTCTCTAGAGTTATTTTTGCTTTCACCACAAAATGGTCTAGCGCCGAGCTTAATAAAAAAAGTGGCTTTAGAAAAATCTTTAGCTATGATTTTTTTATAAAATGCTGCATCGAATTTTTCACGGCAGAGCTTGTAATCACAATTCTCAAATATGACATTAATTAACCGTTTGTTAAAAACAAAATTATCAGCATGCGTCATATTAACTATTGTAGTGAATACAGTAATCAGAGATGAATTTGAGACTTGCATTGAGAATTTTAGTATTAAGTTAAATAATGCTATGTCTTCAAACTCAACAACCAACCTCATTAGTTCCGAGATGATTTTTTCAATATAAATAACTGAGAGATGCATCTCCAATAAAATATCGAGATGATTTTTTATAATAGGTAACACCCCTTGAGTTTTTTCGCGATTAAAAACTACCTGAGGTTGTGCCATCACATGTAGATCAACTGAATCTCTAGAATAGAACTGCAAACGAAGATTAAAAAACGAAACCCCACCCACAGCAAGAGCTTCGAATAGATAGCGACATAGTGTCTGCTCATCAGTCAGTGCCCTAGTAACGGCATGGACACCTAAAGCTTCATTTAGAATTTCAACAGCTCTAACATTACCTAGTGTCACAGCTAAATCTTGAGCGATGATGGCTCGAGACTCAAATCCATCAACACAACTCATTTCATGACTGACTAAATCAGGTAGTAAATCATTGTATTCATTCAATACCGCATAAAATAGTGTTGATTCCAACTCAAATCCAGAGTTCACTTTACGCCAATGAGCTTTAGCACCAGCTTTTAATAGTAATGCTGCTAAATCTCTTTGTTGATCTTTTAGAGCACCCAATAAGGCATAACCATAGTGAGACTTATCTTCCTGATCTGTACGATAGTGAGCAAACATCCTTACAGCTATCCAATCCTGGTAGTCTGTAGCACACACAATCGCTGTTGCGCGATCCTTTTCGAACGTTGTATCAGCACCTCTTTCTAATAATAATTTGATTTCCGGATATTCTTTAAATACACTGCGATTACACGCATTAAACAATAATTGTCCTAGAAATTTTTTAGTCGCCGAGGGTAACTCTTTCAGGCAAAGTTTTTTCGAAGTCCAGGTACAAAATGCCGCATCATCACCCAATATACTTTCTAATCCAAAAAATTCCAATTGCCTTGGATTACCACTATACTGCAATTTCCTATCCAATGATGATGAATAATTACAGGTAAAAGAACAAGTACATTCAAAAGTTAACGCATTTATTTTCGAGTCTGTTTCTTCCATCACTTTTCTAGCGAGAGTAAATTCTTCAACAACGATTAAATTAGCAATGATAGGGTCATTATTTTTTATCTTATTACGTTGAAGCATGGTATCAAATACAGAATCCGCTAAGGAATTATCTGCTGGATTTTGAACTGGCCTCAACACACGACTCAACATTCGAGTTCGACATTTAGCAATCATCTCCAATGCAAGCGGTTTACCCGAAGGTGTCGTTTCATCGAGAAGCATACTTGACGTTATTTTTGGTAATCCTAGCAGTAACTCATAATCTTGATTGGCAAATTTTTGATTTCTTAGACTAATATTTTTATAGAGCCTACTACATTCCATGACACCTCTTGATCTCATATCTTCACTATAAAATTTCATGCGAGGTCTATAACTTAAGTATCCGCCTGGAAGAAAGTACTTAACCGGCAGATAATACACAATCGGAATTCTGAATACAGGGTTGAGTGATAACCCCTTCGTCTGTGCATAGGTACGAAATTCTTGTAGTAATTCTTGTGCAAAATAATAGGCTAATAGCCGAGTCTCTAAGGTATCAGAACAAATGACTATTAAACTTCTATAAGGATTAAACCGAATGCGAGCTAAAACTTCATTTGTTCCTCGATGACTGGATCTGGCCGCTAAATTATGTTTTTTGAAATCTTCTAATTTGGCATTAGGATAAGATAGAGCTCTCATTGGCTCATTTTCAATCATTCGACTCCGTACAGCATCTTCAGAATTCCTGAATTCAAAAGGGCGACCAACTGTCCCAGAATCTCTAATCAGTAAGCGATTTATTAATGCATCGTTCATGTGAGTCAACAGGCCATACAGTTTACAATTTCTTTCTTTAGAAAAACCAAATGCCTCAGCCAACAATTTTTCATCAAGAAACGTGTTCGACTGAATTTGAGAAAATTCTTTTTTTTGATCAGGTGTATATTGAGGCTTTTTTTCTGCACGTGTGGTTAGATGCCCATCAGGTGTAATCACATATTCACGTCTCTCTATTGGGCGTAAATTATTAAATCTGCGCCCCTCTTTACCCGGAATAAGTCCTAATTTGAAAGGGTGAGTGAAATCATGCCCATCGGCCCTCAGCGTCTTCATTAAATACTGATTGCCCAGAAAAGCCAATCCAAATTCGCCCTTTTTTTGCATCATACTAATCTGTAAACAATAAAATTGCTCATTTGTTAAGGTCACGACGTTACTGTTGAGATGAGGGTATTCCAGACCTGTAATAGGTAGAGCTTGTTGAAGATGCTTGTAAAAATTATCCGCGTCCAGAGGTTGAGCGAATTCAACGTTAAATAGACCAGGGCTCAGAGACTGTTCTGGAGGAACCTCTAGGCATTCATCCCACGACTTGTTGATTTTAATCGTAAAGATGCAGGGTTTGTCGGTGACCTGGTTTTCTTGCATAACTCATATCTTTCTTAGTAGGCTAACTCCATTTTATACCATATTTCGATATAACCTTCAAGGTCATTAGCCACCTTGAGACCAACTTGTATACCACTAACCTCTGCCTCTCTTTTCTCGACAAATAGCACGAATATGTTAGGATCTCTGGGGCATGCGGTAAAACAAACCAGTAAAATATAATTTAAGGAGAAACTATGCAAACAGGGTACGAAACCGGTTCGTCGGATAGTCCAAGATTTTTTCACCCTAAAGTTTGGGGCCCATATCTCTCAAAAATTTTAGGTGGCCTTGTAGGATTAGTGTATTCGCCTTTAACGCTGCCTTTTATTTATGCCGGCTCAGATACTTTCATCATTCATAAAACTAACAAAACACTTTGGCGAGAATGGACTCACAACAAGACTGAGGAGAGTTCACTACTTTATCCTGTAGCTTCCGCAGTGGTAGCAGCAAACACGTTATATCGCTTTATTTTTATAATATTTAAATTTCCATACAATTTTTTTTACAGCCTCTATCGTGGAGTGAAGGATGGTTTCAAAGGTGGGTTATTACAAGCACTCACTAACCCTGCCCAGAGTTTTAATCAATATGATACTAAAGGAAATCTTGCTGGTCTTTATAATCAAATGGATAACAGAGGACATCCTGTTAATTGCTATCAATTTAGATCCCAGCATTTACTTACACTAGCTATTTTTTTAACAATTTTCGTCAGTACAATTGTGGCTACCATTTTATTTTTCCTTCCTGGGCTGCTACCCCTCGCGTACTCTCCCGTCGCAATACTTGCCCAGACCACCGGCGTTAAATTGGCCACATCGCTAGGCATCAATGCCACTGGATATTTTATTCCGCTGATTAATTTTGCAACCACAGTAATAATGACATTTCCCGCCGTGTTGGCACTGGAAAGCGCAGTTTTTGCTTTGATTTATACAGGAAAAGGACTCAGTGAATTTTTTCAAGGCATCCTTGATCCTAAAACACAATCCTATAAAGGTTATAGAATTACTTTTGCACTCAGAAAAATAATATCTTTGATCGACAAATGCGTGGCCATAGTAGTCGGCATGCCGCTCTATTTACTCTATAAACCATGCTTTCAAATGCTCCATTCTATCCGTATGATATTAAGAACTAATAAAACTATTTGGAGTGATGGCAAAAAGAAAGCTGAAACAAAAACAATTAATGGGGGAAAGAAAAGAGTTGCAACGAGTTTTAGTTATGAATGGTCTTATAAAGCTTTGGTGGCTTTAATTCTCCTCGGCAACACAACAGGGAGATTAATTTTACTTCCGTTTCAAATCGCTATCAGCCTCCTTTATGCCCCCTTACAATGTGTTCGTCATGCGACAAAATATGGAATATCACATATGTTGGCATATCCGTATCGATACGCCAATAGCTACAGAAATGAACTTCATGTAAAAGGCAAAGAAAATAAAAAATACGGTGGAGAAGGACACGACTACAAAAAAATTCGCGTTGCTGAAGCGGCTAATGTTTATTATTTTAAGAAAAAACACATCGCTATTGTAGCCATTTTGGCCGGTTTAGCATTTGTTCTACTCGCGAGCTTTATTCCGCCTTTGGGATATATTTCTATTACCTTATCTATTAAAGCGCTCACACCTTTGGGGCTGACTCAGGTGAGCTTATCAGGCGCCGCTGTATTAATTGTCAATTTCATTACTGGCGCAGTTGCTACAACAGCTGCAGCGATTGGATTATGGGCCACTTCATGGTTACTTTCGAAAACCAGCACTGTTCTCGTGTCTATCAGGCGATTTGTAACTGGCTCAAAACATTTTCATAATATATTTCATACTTCATTCTCAGCGGGTGATGCGTTACGCGTCATGAAAAGAGAAAACCTAGCAGTCAAAACGTTAAATTCTGTAGTCGATGGCCAAAAAACTCCAACAGCAACACATGACGAAAACAAAGAAATTACAGATATTAACCATAGTTGGTTTTTTAATTTAAAACAATTACTTGATCCCTCAGGCTTTTGGGGAAAAACGAAAAAGCATGCGAATGAAAAAGGTGTATTTGAAGTTCCTCGTCCGATTTATCACGGAAAAGATCCAAAACGACAATTTGAACGCAACAAAGTTTACAAACGTGTTAATCTTCGAAAAAATGAAATTGAGACACGAAAAATGAATGGAGAGCGCGGACGATCGAAAATATGGAATTGGCTTATTTCAAAGATTTCATTGGGATTTATTCCATCCTATACAAAAAAAACGGGCATTAGCTTAGCACCCAAAGACGGTATTATGGCTTTTTTCACTCGCGGCGATGACGATCCTATTGGACTTGGTTTCGACATTACCTTGTTGAATACAAAAGGCGAAAGATACGTTTTTAAAAAAGACGCCCACACTAATAACAAATGGTGGTGGAGCTGGAGATTTCACGATCCAACTTTTACTGCAGTGAAACAAGAGTGTGTGACTCTTCAACAACTCAGAATTATCAATCGAGGATTACGCCAACAAGGGGAAGTGCCCGAACATAACGAAATTCTCGCCTGTCTTACTGCAAGCGCTCTCAGAGCAGTGATCGTTTCCAAAGATAAATTACATTACCGAATTAATGCGATTTTCCGAAAGATGATTATTAAACAAAAACTCGGGATTGATCTCCCAATTTTAATGATGGGCACATTGAACAATTTCTATGGCGCCAATGACCCTCATGTACTAACTCGAGAATATACCGTTGAAGAACAAATTTATGATTTGTATTTATTGTCTACAAAGTCAATTGCTGAAGCAGACAATATCTTTGACGCCGTCGCAAAACAATATAATGATAAATCACAACATAAACCAAACAAGCGGGACTCAAAAAAAGATTTTGTAAAAACATTAGTCAATACACATCCGGTCAATTGGGCAACTTTGTTTAACACTCCGCGTAACGAGTCTCTAAATGAACGGGGTTTCAAACATTTTATTGAAGACGCTACGGGTATTGACCTCGACAGAACTGTTGATTACAAACCCATGGAAACTCATTTAGGCCCATGTGTCACCTAGCATCAGATGGGATCAGATCTAACATTGAAACTAGCTTAATATTGAGGTCAGATATTGATATGAAAGCGAGTTTCAATGTTAGACCTGACCCCGTCCCTTGACACATCTGAGATTACTTTCCAGGATTCACCACCTGTCCCATAAAAAGAATATCGCGAGAATTTCTATCCACAATCGCAAACACAAAAGGCCTATCGATATGAACCATTCTAGGCATTACCGCTCTGGTCATTACAATTCCTGCAGTGACAGCAGCCGCTTTTGTCCCTTTTTCATCAACGATTATGACCGCCTTTTGCAAAACCTTATCTAAACTAAGCGACACCTGATCATTAATATTGCTTAAATCTGCACGGGTTGTAAAAATAGTACGAATTCCCAGTGATTGCAACGTCGCTTTTAAATCCGTATACGAAGATGATATGGAAAATTTTGGCAGAAATAATGTGAACTCAGATTTTTGTTGAGCGCCCAATAATGATTGTATTTTTTCGTTGCTTAATGCACGAATAAAATCAGGAAATTTTTTAGTCTCTTCAGGCATCAACACCAACATCTCAAGTTGACTATCGCGATAAGGCAGCCCAACAAGCTGAATTCCATTTTGATTCGCAATAAAATAATCATCTTTTTTTGTCATAGTAGCCACGCTAACTTTTTTATTATTCAACAAGGTAAAATCCATGTTAGCGGTGTTTTTAACATCAAACTCAACAGGCCAAAATCCTTGAAAATAGATCGCATTTGCTAAAATCATTGCCGTACTCTTATCGACATCACTTGGCTGAAGAATATCTTTAATCATTCCATGAGTATTTGTATTGGCCCATTGATTCACCTGCTCAACCGCTTTTAATGCATTTTTTTGAAAATCGGCAGAAAGAATTTCACCTTGATAGCGTTTTTTAATGGTATCCAGATAATTGGGCTTAATGACTAGCCCTTGTTGCACCCAAATAGCGTTTGCAACATCATAGTCTTTTTGTTTTGAGACAACATTTTGACACGCCTTAGAAGATCCACACAAGGCCATCGAAAGTTCACGCTGAGTGTCTCCGAGAGCACCTTCTTGCAGCATTAACAGAACCGCTTCAAGACTTGTTCCAGAAAGCACAAAATTTTCAGTTGATTTATGATGTGCTATTTTTTGGAAAAAATTAACCGAAAAATCTTTTGCACTAGCAGTCATAGCAAAAGCCAACAGCAGCGAAAGTGATAGAAACCTTCTCATCTTATTCCCCTTGTTGATAGATAGAGTCATCTGCACATTGTAGGCTATTTGCATGATTCTCACCAAGGGGAGAGAATCACGATCCTCTCCGCAAAACCCCTCATCGTGAACTGAAGGTCTTCTAACACCTTGAATGCAAATGATTTCTATTAGCCGGAAACTGCTGTTTCCTAGTCTATTTTATGGACTTTAAGTATAAAATATGGGACAATCTTGGGTTATAGCTCTTTTTAGGGCCATAGGGGAACTTTGCTAAAGCTTTGTTAAGGTATAGTAAAAGCGCGCAGTATCGCCAGATAGCGTGTTTATTGGGGGAATCCACATTGGGTCTAGATAAAAAAACCGTACTAAATCACGAAGTTCAGAGACAAACTAGCCTATTTGTGCTCTCTGACCGAAAGTCACTCGTCTATAGACGGGCCTCTAAAGTCCCAGGTACCTCATTTCGCGATGAAGCGACTCTCCTTGTCAAAGAAGAGATTCCTCTGTTATACACAGCCAACGATAACGGTGCACTCCGTTCCCGCAAACTCCAAGAACAAGCCTTACCTCATGGCGGCACTTTGGGCTTCATCTATGAAATGGATCTCGATGACGCGAATGAATCACTCTACCATCAAAAAGGTGTCGATGGTGTTAGACTTGATAACACTGAAGATTTTAAATCTGCAATCCTTGACAGCAGCTTCGGCGAAGAACGTAAACTAGAAAGTCCTGGTAAATCACCCTCAAAAACGAAGAAAAAAAATATCTTCCCTAAAAGTGCAAATTCCTTTTATTGGAAAACAACTCAAGATAGAGTGCAGCAAGCTGTTGATTATGGCATCACACAATATGAAGCGTTAACGAGCAAAGTGATCGGTGCTGTAGGTGCTTACAGGCTGAAAGTATTCGAAAGAGCCTATGATTTCGGAATCATTTCAGATAAATACGAAGAAAAAGAATTTTTACTTCGTATTACTCAAACTCGTATTCGTCATATGCAGGGACTTGAACGTTTGACGAATGCCTACGATCAATATTCTGATGCAGAAACGAACAAGCAACGAATTGAAGCTACATTTAAAGACTATATCGATGCTTTAAAGCAGCTCCAAATCGACATCAAAGACCATTCATTCTCTCTTAATAAATTCGATCGCGAAGCAAGCCAAAAACTCATTAGTCAAATTCAAGACGATATTAAAGCGGCTAAGGAGTATCAAAGCTGTATTTTAGAATGCCCCCTTCCAGAATGCTCTCTGCAGGATCATCTCAAAGACACAATATTATTAGCCAGCGGACCTGATTCCATTGCTCATTTTATTAAAAATCGAATGATTTATGCCTTACGTCAAGCTCAAGAACATAATCAAAATACAACGTATAGCCGAAAAGCAGGGTCAATTTTTCGGGGTGAATTCAATAGTTATTGTGAAGACGCATTAAAAGTGATCAATAATTATCTGTGTGACCACCACAATCCTGTTACTCCAGAACATCAAGGCTATTTTAGTACCAATCCAAAACATTCACTGACTCTGGATTTTAGGCATTTAGGTAAAAATCGTCAGACTGTTCGACGATACATTATGGCAATTACTCAAATTGAGGGCGCAGATAAAATACAGTGCGATAGCGGAGATGAGTATGTATTACAATGTGCCAATAGTAATAATCCACATGCTAAACATTTGAAAGTAACTCGTTTAACGAACTGGGATATACAAGCGAGTAAATCCTATCCGTTTTACAGAATTGCCTATTGGATCTGGAATTTATGTGTGGGAATTGTTTTCGGTTTAATCGATCTCCCTGCAGGTTTTATATCAGGTCTAAAAGGCGAAGAACCCACTTCTAAAGTTTCTCAATATACCAAGGAATTTACACCGGATTGTGCTAAAGATACCCGTTTTCACGCGCTCGCAGAAAAAATCAACTTCCCCGCGGTCTCACTCGGTGCAAAACTCGGTAGCTTAATTGGTAGTGTGATTCGTAATACAATTTGGGAAGTATTTAAAGGTGTTCGCACCTCTTTTCAAAGAGCTCGTTTTCAAATGGGTGAAAACCTAGTGACAGATTTTGATATTTTTCATAACGGGTTACGGAGCGAAGCAGCAATCTTCAAGCAAGTCCGTGATGATTTAAATCAAATGAAACTGCAAGAAGAAGAATTATTTAATAAAATCAATAATAAACACAAAAAACACTGGGATCAAAAACCCGTATTTAGCAGCAAAGATGGCTCGAAAGAATTAGAACGTATTACACCTGAAGAAATTTCCGGACAACTTGCTCAAGCCTCTAATGAATTAAATCCCGGCGAATGGCATGATCTTCTGAACGCTGCCTTAGGCGGATTTATTTTTCTTTTTGATTTTGTTTTTGATGAGATTCATGCCAAACATCCTGGTTCAGGAATAATCTATAATGGGTTCTACATTCTCGGCATGATAGCTGTTTTATCACCGCAAACCCTAGAATTTTTAGGTAAGAATTACATACAAATTTCAAGATCCATTTCAGATGCAGCGACCAGCAATTTAACGGCAGGCGCATCTTTTTGTGCATCAGTAGAAGCACAAGCTGCCGCTATGGCGACAGAATTTGGCGTCAGCGGTAGAAATAGTTGGCTACTGACTGGACTGAGCTCATTAGAAGAAGAACCTTCTAATATGATTGCTTATAGCGCTATTGCGGTTGGATTAGGCGCAATATTAGCCTACGGACTTAATGTTCCCTATATCAGTGAAAGTATTCGTGGTGAACTGGGTTCAGTGCCAGCCATTGCACTAGGCGTAGCCGGAGCAAAATTTGGTCTTTGTCTTTTCGAGTTATTCCAAACGGAAGCAAGTGAAGAGAAAAAAGAAACTGACGCTCGTCGAGAAAAACTTAAGCTGCTGTTAATAGAACACTTTCAGGAAAAATATCAACTGACGGATCAAAAGATCGATGAGATTTGTAATTTTATGCTTAGTTCTGATTTCAAAAAATCACTGGAAGCAGTTTCCGCAGACAAAGATTCTGGACTTCAACGATTCCAACTATTCATGTTAATACAAAAGCACCAGCATTTATTACCTCATTTGCCTTATAGCACAAAACGTGAATTACTAGAGTTAATGCATCGAAACAGCGAAGCTATTCCTGGCGGTGAAGCTGCAATGCATCAACTCCTTTTCCCTGAAACAAAGGGCTCAATTATTGAGATTACCGTTTCAACAGTTTTAGATTATATTCCAGCAATAGGCGGATGTGCCGCCAGCATTGTCACATGGGATGCTCATCCTTGGCGTTATCTGGGTAATAAATTATTAAAAGATGTGGGTCGTGTTTTTCATGCTTTCGCAAATAAGATTATTAAAACAATAGCTCATTACATTCGATTAAACGTTCGCATTATTTTTGATGTAATATTTAATGAAATATTTGCCCGCATCGAAGGTTTTATTCGAAATGACCAACATCTATTATCTTCTGGACATTATTCCTTCTCTACCGATGTAGACACTTCTTTTGAAACTGCTAAAGAATTTTTTGCGCAACCTGTTGATGCAATGCGTAAAGCTGTTACCCAACCTAGCCCTCAAACATTCTTCGCGGAAAATATGCAACAAATCTCTAATGATTGCATTAAAGGATTTCAAGAAAATTCAACCGAGGCCTCACCATCAGTAGCAGCAAAAACCACTATTGAAGCCTCACCTCAAAAATCTAAGAAAAGAAAACCTGAAGACTCTTCTTTATTTGAAATCAATATATATCCAGCGATTAGATTCTTTAGCCCCTCAACTTCCAATAGAGAAAAAGTAGGGTCTTCAAGCTCAGAAGCGCAAAAGCATAAAACCGCACGAGCCATAGATTTCAACTAAATCAAGCCGCGTAAACAACCCAAAATCCATTAAATTGGCTTAATTATTATATAAAAAGGCAGTGTTTACACTTAAATTTATCGATAACAACTTTAGAATCTGTACTATACTTACTTTGCATCTAGGAGTTTGGGGACCGGAAGGACTACAACTCTGGCCATCAAGCAATATTTCAATAAGTTAAGGAGAATTAATCATGGCAACATTAAGACAAGCACTAAGTCAACGTATAAGCAAAGACCCACAAGGATTCTATAAAGCTGTAAAGGCTCAGAATATCAATCTGAATCCGCAGCAAGAAACTAGCCTTCGTGATGGAAACTTGAAAGCCTTCGGTGATGATAAAAATTTAGAGAAACTTTTCAATACCAAAGTGCTCGGTGCATTAGGAATTAACACTAAAGACCTATCGTATAACCAGAAAGGTAGTTCATCTGAAAAATGGAACAAAGGTGACGAATCTGGAAAATGGTAATCGTTAATTGATTTATGGCTCGATTGGGCTATGCTAGATAATACAATCGAGCCATAATTTTAACCAGAGAAAAATAGATGATCGAATTATCAAAGCGCAAAGATTTAATTCGACATCATTCCTATTTTAAACCACTGAACGAAGCAGAAATTGAAGAGCTCGCAGAACTCTCTTTCGAAAAAACATATCACCCTAATGAGACAATTATTAATGAAGGCGAAATTGTTGATTCGGTCTATTTAATCGCTGAAGGTGACATAGAACTTGATTTGATAGGTGATCAACCTGACAATATTTTACAGTATGTTCTCCACCCAGGAGATGCCATTGGACTTACTAATGAAGGTTTTTTTAGCCAAACGGGTCTACGAACAGCAACACTAATTAGCATAACGGATGTTGTTTTAATAGGTTGGGCTATCGATATTTTTAATTATTTTTTAAAAAAGCATCCAAAATTCCTTGCAACAAGAAAAGAAGCCTCTGAAAAAATGTTGCGAATGTTTTTTATAAAGCAAGCTGAACCATTTTTAGATCTACCCTCTGAAAACATCGAAAAACTAGCTCAAGATATCCAAGAAATTCTGGTACCCAAAGGGACTGTATTATTTAATAAAGGTGATGAGGCGGATACATGTTATCTTATCTGTTCAGGGGCCGTCGAAATTTATAATGTGGACAACGACAGCCGTGAAAAGATATTAGCTGTATATCATCCCTGGCGATTGATTGGTGAAAGCGTTCTCTTTACAGTCGCTAAACGTTATTCTAGTGCGCGAATGGCCGAATCAGGAAAACTTCTAATTTTAAAGCGTGAACAATTACATGAACTAATGAAACATAACAACACGGCTGAATCCATTATTGGATTAATCATAGAACGTTGCTGTCCGACTCGTGTACCCGACATTGAATATTTTCATCGTAAAGGTGATGAAGGCCAAGCAATCATCATTCTAAAAGACAAACGTCGAGGTCAATATTATCAATTATCTGAGGAAGGTTGGTTTGTGTGGCAAAATATCGATGGTCACAATAATTTGCAGGATCTCACCACTCTGCTCTACAAGGAACGGCAAATTTTTGCACCCCTTGCTGTGGCTGACACTATTCTAAACTTATCTGATGCAGGTTTTCTGATACTACCTGACATACACATCCCTGAACACAACCACTCTCAAAAACAGATAACGAAATTTCAAAAGTTTAAAGAAAAACTTTATCAATGGCGATATTTACAAAATATTTTTTACAATATTGATAGCAAACTTTCTTCAACCTACCATCAGACTGTGCATCTACTTTATACAAAATTAGGCCAAATCATTTTGGCCATAATAGCTCTACTCGGTGTGATTTCTTTTGGATATCAGTTACACACTTTTAATACGAATTCCATTGATTTAACCCACTGCTTTCTTTTTGTTAGTGCTCTGCTCACCACGAATATTCTTTCTGCAATTCCTCACGAACTTGCTCATGGATATACGACAAAATATTTTAATCATGAAGTCAATCGCGCAGGTATTATATTTTACTGGCTTGGTATAACTGCATTTGTTGATACATCAGATATGTGGTTATCTAATCCTCGATCCAGAATAATTGTCAGTTTAGCGGGTCCTTATATGGATATTGTTCTTGGTGGTATTTTTTCCATTTTAGCCTTCACCGTATCATCACCCACATTAGATTTATTTTTTCTCTTATTAGCGCTATTGCTCTATTACAGCGTCTTTAAAAATTTAAATCCTTTACAAGAAACTGACGGCTATTACATTATAAAAGACATCTGCCGTGATCCACATTTACGATTAAACGCCTATCAATGGATAAAAAATCACGGCGTGCGAGCCCTTTTATCTAGCCGAAAAGAACACCGTTGTGAGTTTTTTTATTGGCTCATTTGCGCACTGTTTCAAATGCTGACCTTAATCCTCGCTTTCGCTGCAGCACATTATTTACGCTTGCTTTTACCACCCACCGTTATCGGAATCTCTACCTTTCACTTACTCTGGCTATTACCAACTTTGGCTATACTGAAATTTATATTCACGGCGTCGCGTCTTGAGTTGTGAAAAGTTTTGCAAAATTGATGGCAATACTTATCAAATTACTAACCCTTCTGATAACTTTTTATGTAAGCCCAATAAATGTGAACGTATGCTAATCATTTTGGGTCATTGTTTTTGCGCAATCCAAGCTCGCTTTCAATTTCAGTAGCTAAATTGCCCTCATCTAAGAAATCGCGATGGTAAGCATCAGTATTATCATAATATTGATAGTCTTCACTGAAGAAACGATATTGATTATTTATTTGACCTGGTTTAACAGCCTGATTTGATGATGTACGATGTTCATGCAGTTGCAACAAATCGCTTCGATGATTGATAACCAGTGTGATTGCCCGTGCAAAAATGCCATCAATGGCTCCGTAGGGAATGCGAAACAAAAAGTGAGTGAGTAATGGACCTGCATCGCTGTAATATCCACGTGCTTTGAAGCCTGCTTTTTTATTGGCGGGCTGGTCAAGCGCATTCACACAAATGGCGATAGCAAAACACATAAATCGATGCAATACCGGATCTTTTTCTTGCCAATAATCGATTTCTACACCGGTATTTTCTGGATTGAAATAACGTTTGTATACCGTAATGCCAGAGCCTTGATAACATGGGAAATCGCGCTTGATAGTTAATTCGGAGCCATTACGTGTAAATGTTATCGTTGTTGGGTCTTGTAGTAAGGGCTGATGTTCACAATCGATATATTTGAAAGATGGATTGCAATCATAAAACTGAGTTTGTTGGCTGAAATTCATAAATCCGCAAAATCGTTTGAAAGCCGTGGCACCACTATTAGTCTCGTATGCTGCAGCCTTAAAGAGAAAAACACGTTCTTCTAGAGGAATCATGTCAAATTTATTTCGCATCTCACCTTTTTGGATGAAAATACGTTGTTCATGTATCCTAAATATTTGTAATGCGTTGCCATAGGCAGGGGGAGAAAACATTTTCACATAACCTGTTACATGATTATTTTTCCATTCGAAAAAGACATGACCGGAATTAGATTGAAAAGGACCGTAAATCATCCGAGTATCTTGTGGTTGGTTAATGATATGAAAACTCAATGTTAATGTATTTCGTAAATCATTAAAGACTAATTTGACACCTTGCTCAGTTTGCGAAACAAGATGAGAAAAACACGCAGCAATCATTCTGCGTTTGGCAGTTAGAATATTCGAGAGGAAGACTGCATCTTGATGACCTGCGACATAGGCACAGATTGATTTGTTGTCGTAGATGCGATCTTGTGCTTGCCCGTGGTCTGCTCGTCGCAATGCTAATTCACCATCGCGCATAACTACAGTTCTGCTGTCAGCTCGGTCATAACTCTGTTGTTGAAATGTTAGCATGTACTGTTGATCACAACCTGGCGTCATCGATTTGAATTGTAATACTTTTTCAGCAAAAAATTGCATACGTTTTTCGTAAACGCCGTCCGTGTTTTTTTCAAATAGAAGATTTAGATTTCTAAATCGATTCAATACAAATGAAATAAAAGCAATGATTTCAGCGTATTGACCTCGTTGCTGCGATGTTTCAAGACCAACGGTAAAGCGCAGGGAATCTTGAACACAATTAACACTGGAAAGCGGAAATCCGATGCTCATGCGTTGTGTTAAAGGTAGTTGATAAAACTCACAAAGCGGTATTAACAATTGATCAACAATGTCACCGCCAAACGCTTCAATATCCCTTGATGAAAAGTTAAATCCGGCATCAATCGCTGGTAGTAAACCATGCATATTTAAAGCCACATAGCATGCGCGCATATCTGAACTGATTGTCAATTGAAATCGTTGCTGTGTACCAACATCTAATTCGTCTAATTGTGTAGTGATTGCACTGTATAAATTCATGTTATAAAGCTTTATTAAGTTGATATAATTTTTTATCAGTCCATCTTGCAAAAAGAAATACGAAAAATAGTGTAAATTTGACATTTCGCAAGGTTCTGTCGCGAGAACGGTTTTACAACGCATGTTATATGGATTCCAATAATGATCGTTGTTATTCAATATCACCATAATGCCACCACTACGCTCGTCAACACCTAGTTGGGTAAACTTGGTAAGGCTTTGCAGTAATATGATATTGAAAAGTCCGTCATCCATAAGTGGTTTTGCTTGATTGAGCGCATCGGCAATTTCTTCATCGTCTAAGGCATTTAATGTTGCATCAATGACAAGAGTGCGTGGTTTATTGCGCCATTGATTTGTAGCCATGTTACGCAGTAACGCCAATAAATCTTGTGCAAATTGTCGGCGTTCAGTTACATTGTTTGGATGGATCTCCATAAAGATCAAATCAGCTGCGCTATCAAGTTCATTCAACTGCCGAAAGTGTGTCACAATCGCTTTTTTATTATGTAGCATACCTAAATTGACTAACGATTCAAAATAATTTTGATTGGTGACAAAGATGCGTGTTGGGGTTTTTCCAATCGCGTTATTGAGCGTTGGTTCAAGTTGTAACACTCTGGTATAAGAACGCATACCAAATGTTGTGAATGCGACCGATTGAACAGGAAAACTACTCAAGAGCTTTTTACGGATAATTTCTGTTAATAATAATTGTTCGCTTAACGGATTGAGGGAGAGATCTAACCGAAGAATTTCGCAGACCGTTTGAATCGCGCGAACTGCATTAGCCATATTTTTATTAACACAAGCGTTTATAAACAGTCTTATTGATTGAAGTATTTCAAGCAGCGCAACTTGTTGCATCAAAGCATTGTTTTGATAAAGACGCTGAAAACGACGACAATAGTTGAGTAAAAAACAAGCATAGATTTCAAAACTCACAGTATCTTTTGAATCCTGAATTGGCGTGTTTTTGTACTGTTCAACGAGTCTTAAAAGATATTGATACTCGCGAGTCTCTAGTAAATTGACTAACGTGTGTGATGAGTGTTGTGGCGCACAAAATATCTGCTGGGGCAGGCTTGCAAGTAAATCAAATTCAGTTTCTGGTGTGTCTGTGATGGCCAAACTTCTAAGAGATTGCGCCATGGGTGTATCAGTTAACTCTTGCCAAAACTCTGTAGTTTGCGTTTGATCAATGAATAGTCTGTTGTAGCGTTGTAATATTGCTCGTGTTGCTTTCACAGGGTCTAGTCTATAACCCAAATGATTTACTAAAGATTTAGGTCCCCAGGAATCATTAGACTCGGCTTCTTTATGTCCTATTAATGTCAGTGTTGCTGTATCCATGTATTGGGTTTGAATGAAATAACAAAAACGATCGAGGTAGGGAGATGCTTGGCTTGTTTTCCATCGGTCGATAGCCTGAGCAAAAAAACAATCTTTTTCTAAATCAATTTCTTGTTGGGGCATTTGATTATAACAATCTTCGAAGATGCCAGGCTCTTGCTTGGCAAATTGCATCAGATCCTTGGGACTTTTAATATTATTTTTGATCAAAAAACCTGAGTGATTATTTTTAAGCCAACCAAACACAGGACCGTACCATGCTTCATTTCGTTTCAAATCTCGATTTTTTTGTTCTTGTTCCTTTGCCATTTGATATGCAGCTCTGGCTTGTTCTAATTGTTCTGCCAAATGCTGTTTAAGCAAATTTTTTTCTACTGTTGAATAAACGTGCTCAGATTTCTTTAATATTCTTCGTATATCTTCGTCTTCAAAATGTTGATCAATTAAATGATGTTCAATTTTTTTGCGAATTTGTTCTTCGACATGCTTTTTATTTACAGGGTCAGTTAATCGCACCCAAACTTGTGTAGTGAAAATGTCAATAGCAGCATCAAACTGTTGCTCATCGATGATGGTAACATATCGCTGCAATTCACCCCAAAATAGCTTTGAATCTAAAAAAACAGGATATAAACGTGGTCCATTTTGCTGTGAGCGTTCATTTATATATCGTTTGCGTAAAATTTCTACGGCCCAAGTTTCTGTAGCACGAAGGTAAGTGTGGCGATGCATTACTGCGAAAGGTGATTGTGGATATTGCAATCTTCTGAGTTCGTCGAGTGTGAAGTTAGCATTAAACTGACCGAATTCCAAAATAAATAGTTGCAGTGCGGTCATTACTTCACCCGAAATTAACCCCGTACTGTTTCTGCATGCTGCAGTAACTGCGTAAACCCTTTCTAGCCATTCCCGATAGCCTTGATGCCCGTGCTTTTTCATACTCACCTCCCTCTTTAATGTACCACGTCTCCGGCGTCGCGTCTTGAGTTGTGATAAGCTTTACAAAATCGATAGTAAAGAGTAACTAACAGATGGGAACTAATAGTATGGTGACAAACTGGCACTCTCAAATTATAGAAATCTCAGGGAGACTTGATGGCATAATTGGAGTCTATGCAGTTAACAATAAAAACCTATCGTTTTATTCTCAGAACAGCAATGACTATTTTCCAATGGCCAGCATAGATAAAATTCCTATTGCTGCTTATTGTCTCTCATTAATTTCAAATGGTGACCTCCAACTTGAGCAGATGATAGATATCAAACCAAGTGATTTAAGAATCGGCACTGGAATACTTAATAAACGATTTACTATTCCAGGTGTCACTATTTCACTTGAGAATATGATTAAACTATTGCTGGAAACTAGTGACAATACGGCAAATGACATTATTCTACGATTAATTGGCGGTCCAAAGGCAGTCACAAACTGGCTACATGAAGTAGAAATCAATAATATTGATATAAGTCGCTCATGTCTACGAGGTCTTGCAGACCAGATCGGCCTAGAAAAAATACCTGACAACGAACAATGTACACTTGAACAATTTCAACAATGGGAAAATGCTCTCGATCCAGAGTCTAAAAAAAAGGCTGAAGAAGATTATCTTCTCGATTATCGAGACACTGCGACGCCAAAAGCTATTGTAGATTTATTGTACTCAATTCAGTCCAACAAATTGTTTCCTCAAAAATATTCTTCAATGATGTTACAATTTATGCAGCGTTGCCAAACTGGTCCAGCAAGAATTCGAGGTCTTCTACCACCCAACATTAAAGTTGCTCACAAAACTGGATCAATGTTTGGCATTACAAACGATGCTGGGATCATGTACACTTCAAACAACTCTGACTCTATTACCCTCGCTATTTTTGTTAAAAGCACCGCAACCTCTCTAATCGAAAAAGAACGAGTCATCGCTCAAATAGCCAAAATAGTATTTGAAAATCTTCTTTAGTGTCTTTAACAAGTAACGTCGACGCTGTAAAGACCTAAGTTCGCACACCCTCTTTACATACAAACCACAAAATCTTATCCTAGCTTAGCCAATCTAATATTAAGGGGCTTTGAAATGAACGATCCATGGAATACACCGTCACACAAGCCAATAAGTGGGAACAAAGATGCCAATCAAT
The DNA here is from genome assembly GCA_019748175.1 of Gammaproteobacteria bacterium. Lineage (NCBI taxonomy): Bacteria > Pseudomonadati > Pseudomonadota > Gammaproteobacteria > Gammaproteobacteria bacterium. Next base: position 37,958 of record JAIEPX010000008.1, on the reverse strand, counting down.
GGGCAATGTTTGTGCACTTCTCATTGTTTGCTGGCTATCTAGTACCCCTAGCTGGGCTGGTGTTACCAATCATTTTATGGCAAATAAAAAAAGACCAATATCCTTTTGTCGATGTCCATGGAAAAATTGTTGTCAATTGGATAATCAGCCTCATTATCTATGCTGCCATCTGTGCCGTATTAGTATTCTTTGTTATTGGTCTGATTGGATTTGCTATTCTCGCCGCCTTAAGTATCATTTTTCCCATCATTGGCGGTATCAAAGCCAATCAAGGTGAAGTTTGGGAATATCCTCTGACTATCAAATTGATACGCTAGTTATCTTCGGCAACGCTTTATAAAAGTTTCTCAATGTGTATTCCTACAATAGATTGATTATCCATATTACGGTACGCTCCATATTGATAATCGGTCAGATAATCAAACAAGGGTTGTTCCTGAACTCGATTACATGATGTATATTTAGTTACATTTCTAGGGAGTGAAGAGGTGCACGCATATTGATTCTTGGATTTTTTATACCAATAATATCCGTTGGGCCATGCGTTGGTTGCGTGTAAAAACATTAGCTCCTTGCATACTTTCTCACCACATATAATGGGTGTAACAATACATCTCTTTACACTCTTACTATTATAACTGCAGGTTAATCGATTATAAATCACATCGCCGTTTTTAAACTGTTTTTGATATAGAATGCCCATATGAGAAATGCTCAATTCAGACCCAGTAGCGTCTTTAATATTTTTGTGATCGACCGTCCACAACCCAGCATCTCTAACAACTTCAATTATTGATGGTGTTGGTATGTTATCAATCAGAATCTTATTTGGACTGTATTTTCCATCGGATTGTTTTATAGCCAAAACAGTCTTTGGGATATAAGATGTAGCGACAATTTCTGAATTAAAACCTGGAAAATCTAGCCCTGAATAAACTGTAGCATATCGCTGAGCCATACTGAATCCGTATCTCGTGTTTAAAACTCGTACAGTTGCGTGTAGATTTTCTTTTTGACGTAAAAACCAATTATTTCGAGTGATTTTTGCGATAGCTGTTTCAAAAACAGAACCAAAGTCACCTTGAGATGTTACATCCTTTAGGAATCCATTTTTTTGATTCACAGGATTCCAATCTCCATCAATAAAATTGTTTCGATTAAAATAATGAACAAATTCACTTTGAGGATTTCCTGCTGCACCATAATTTATTTTTAAGATATTGCGATCGAATTCATCAAGAGTATTCGAGTAAAATAGCGCCATAGCATTTTGAACAAATGTTTGGCAATCAAGGCCATCCATCCGATAAACAGGATCTTGTTTTACGTGAACCTCACCCGGTTGATAAACATCTGATCCTGACTGCCAATCGCCTTCTCCAATTGCACCACTCTCGATAAAAGGAATATCGATTAATTGTTTTGCCAGTAATTCCATTCGAGCGTTAGCATCAAGATTTTTGTATGGCTTTAAATAATCAATTAATTGCCGTATCAATGTTCGAGCTTCATTAACAGTTAATTGATAACGAGCAAAATCTAATACAGTAAAATTTTCTGCTGCCTTCAATGTAGGATAATTTTCTTGATTCTCCGTCATCGGCACATAACCATTTAAGTGAAGATCATTACTTTCAACTTCCTGGCCAAAAACAGTCATGGTGAACAATATTGTTAGAGAAGCAATATTAAAAACTTTAGCTATTTTCATTGGCTTTCGACCTTCTATTAAGGGCTATGATTATTCACTCATTACAAGAGTACCCCAGCAGGTTGAAAAAGGTCAAGTCTATGGCCAATTCCCTATCAGATTGCAACTCAAGGCGCGACATCTTTCTTTTTAGAAGACGGAACGTTACAATAGAAGCAGGAAAATAGTATTAAAGGTATTAACGCATGAAACTGAAGGCACAGAAACGCTCTAGAACACAAGATCCATCACTCTTAGACAAAGACGCCAACGCTGAATCACTCGTAGAATGGCTAATGCACGTGAACTCGCAAAATGAGGATCAGAGAAATCTCGCGATTACCCATGTTTTGCAAACATATCCGCACGCCTTAGTCGACGAATTATTATCTAACATTACAAAAATCGATTTATTTAGAGTATTATCATTGAACAGCTTCAAGACAATACGATCACTTTCTGAATTAATCAGATTAGGGTTTGATGATAATTTAAATGCGGCTCATAAACTCTTACTGTTCACTCGTAAAGTATTGAGGGGCTATAAATCGATCGGTGATGAAAATTTATCTGCTTATTGGAAAGTGCTTGAAATATCAATTAAACACTGCGCCCTATACTCGTATAGCACAGATGTTTTATCATCTATTTTTACTCATGTTAACGAAGCTTTTGCAACAGAACTAATGCCACACCTCGATGAGGAACATTGGCTTGCTCTATTAGCCCATGATGATTTTGCTTTTTGCCGCCAATTGATCAACTCTCCGGATGTAGCTCTAACATTAAAAAAATTAAAAACAATGATGAAGAATCGCTTTACTGAATCACACCAAGCCATTATTTTTGCTTGCCTAAAAAATGCTATTCTGCAAGATCGTTATAATTTTTTTGAAGCATATACTCAGCAAGTTAAAGATCATATTGAAATTATTATCCCTGTTGATCAATTCGATTTATTAATTACCGCCTACAAATCAAAAAATCCATCATTCTTAACGTTGATATTGAAAAACATAGTAGAGTATTTGCGTCGCAAGACTCTCGCTCTAGTCGCTACTTGGTTGAGCATTGAGTTAACTTCGTTGGAAATAGAAAATGATAATTTAAGAAGTAGTATTATATCAGATTTAAGCAACATTTTGCAGGATCGTGAACTAATGTCTAATTACGACACAGTAAAAAATGCTGCTGAAACGAATGAAGCCATAAATCGCCTGTTGAAAGTGCGAAGCACTCAACTCCCTGAAGGGAAAAAACGCACCGCGCTCACAATATTAAATCTTCATAGAGAATCAGGAACTACACTTGTAGAACTTCATAAACATATTTTAAATCGTTCAAGTCGAGATCAGCATCGTGTTTTAGATGAAAAAGAGCTTGCAGCAACTCGTGTACTCAATGAATTTATAGGTTATAAACAAAAAGATCTTCCTTATTCTCAACTATCACAGCACAATGATTATAATCGGTTTAAAGAAAACACCCTCGCAAGATTTGATTCAATGCGCGAAAAAAATGTATTATTGGAGATTTCTAAACTACAAAACGAAATAGCCCGATTTCGGGAAAGCAATCTTGAATCGTACCGCCGAATGATCATGCCTAGGCCTACAAGGTCCGAACAAGAATCAGATGTAACAAAAAATATAATGGTCCAAGTCGATAAATTATCAAGAACCATACCAGTAGTTTGGGTAAACACTCTCGATTTAGAAATGTGGGCTAGTATTGGTAGTCCACATCAATTAATCCCAGGCATGAATGAGCATCTTACACTCTCAAGAGCGCTGTTAAATCGCTGGGACCTCAGCGGAACCAAACCTATGTTCATTGCATCGATAGGTTTTTTTGTACAGACCAAAGGTAACATGACTCCTTTCATTCATGTTCCAATCCGATTTCCCGATCATAAAGTCGTCGTTACAAGTCCAAATTTCACACCCTTGACTACAGAAGCTGATAACATTGTTTGCGCACATCCGCTTAGAGTATTTACCGACTATCTTTTAAAAAATAGCAGCGCTATACCTCAGATATTAAAACAAGGATTTAATATGGAACGAAGAGCCAATGTTACACGGGTTATTGCTTCCACATTCGATATTCATACAAACACCATGCCCTGTAAAGATTGCCAGGAATATGTTGCACAAATTCAAAGAAGCGAAGAACTTTTGAAAGTCGTACGGTCTGGTTTAAAAAATCTCTCAATAGAATGTGTTAAAGGTAATATGCCAATGACATTGTTATTTCGATTTAGTCTCCTCTCAATGAAAACACCAGCGAAAGTGGATTTACTAGAAGCCGAATCTGTATCAACATTAACCCCACCCAGCAGCCAATCTCCATCAACTCATTCTTCGAAGAAGAGTAAAAAGCAAACATACGATAAAGAAAATATATCAACAGTTCTTTTAGCGAGCATGAAAAAGTCTATACTAGTAAAAGATGTCGAGCCCAATCCCATTCAAGGTCCAAAACAATTTACGCCGAGATTTTATGCAAGCCCACAAGTAAATGCCAGAGATCTCTGCCAAAATTCTGCTGTTTTTCATGAACTAGAAGTTCCTAGAGTTGTGTTTGCAGATAAAAAAACATCTAGCAGTGTAAAAGATTACACTGCGCTAATCGGTAAATGTATGTAACTAATTTTACAAATCTATAACATAGAAAGCCATTTGATGTTCTTCATTTTTGACTTTATAGTCAAACTGTTCCAACGAGTATGATTTAAAATGCAAAACTCATTAGCGTGGCCATAACAATTGAAATCCCATAGAAAACTATCATTTTTAAACGTCGCCACTTTCTCGTGATTATGCTTAATATCGTCAATGCAATGATTCCTGGATAAGAAAGCTCCAAAGCAGGCGCTAAAAAAGCGGCTATACCCTTAAAATCGAGCAACGATACAAAGAATGAAGTCGCAGTCGTAGCAAATAATATCCACGGAAATGCATTATCTGTTAATTTAAATAAAGATACCAAATATCTCGCATAAATATTATTCAATGCAGCTGCTGTTGTTAAACATGAAAATAGCATTGCAATACTAATAAACAATGTTGCACTATTACCCATAACATGTTTTGCAATCGTTGGTAACATTAATTCTGGTTTCACACCTGAGGTAATATCAGAATAGTGAGCGCCGAGATATACAAATCCTAAATAAATTACCGCAAGCTGAAAGGCGCCTAAAATACTAGGAAGAATTGCAAACTTAATTGTTTCATGCAGGCTACTATTTTCAGGCATTATCTTCTGAATTTGCGTGAAGATTAGCGCAGAAAAGAAGAAAGCCGCAAACAAATCCATAGTCTGATAGCCAGTAATAAACCCATCATATAATGCACTAGAAGCAGTATTATGCGATGCTGGTAGCAATTCCGGGGAATGAATGACCCCAAAAATAATCAGAACTACCAAAGAGATCAAAAGAATTGGACTCATCCATTTACCCAGTGCACCAATCATACGTTGATCTTTAAGGCAAAAATAATAGCTTACTGCACAAAACAAAAAACTGAATAGGATGGTTGATAATTGTGGGAAAATAGTGCTCACCCCGCCATGCGCAACTGTGATACACCGAGGAACAACTCCAAAAGAGCCTAGCAACGACAAAGTAAATAAGGGTAAAACTATCTTAGCCAGAACCCCAGCTTCAGAAAAAAAACTGATATAATTGCCTCTGTGCAATTTTACAACAAAAAGTCCACAAAAAGGGAGCAATATACCTGTAACAAGCAAACCCATAAAACCTAGAAGCCAATGTGATCCCGTTGAAGCGCCAATTTGAATCGGAAAAACTAAATTTCCAGATCCAAAGAACATTGCAAATAGAGCAAAACCATAGATTAAAACCAATCGATACTGTGGCATAAGTGTCCCCAAATAAATTCTGCTATTAAATTTGAACTTAAAAGATTGAGAAGATAATATTTAGGGCCGAAGCCACATTGGGACTAACTGAAGACGAAATAAGAATAAAACTCGCTATATTCATTACTATTCCAAAACTATTTTATGGTTTAGAGTACCACTCTAAACAGTAAAAATCAACAAAGAATGGACCTATCCCTTCCTTCTTGCTACACTACAGCAATCATCAAGAGAATAGAGAAACGATCATGAATCCAAGTTTTAAGCAAGAATTGAAAGGCAAAGCTCATCATCTGAAGCCGGTAATCATTATCGGGGGCGAGGGACTAACCCCCGGCGTTCACAACGAAATTGATCGTGCGCTCACTGATCATGAGCTAATAAAAATTCGTGTAAACGCTGAAGATCGCCAAGAGCGTAAAGCGATCACTGCAGCGATAATCGAGCATCACCGAGCTGATCTTATAGGCTCAATTGGCCATATTATTATCATATATCGACGCTCAACTAGTCGTTAGAACATCCCTCGAAGAATCAATAAAAGCATACCTAACCCTATCAGCACCCAGCCCGCAGTAGGTGAAAAATAAATTGGTTTGGGTAGCTTTACATTCACATCACCTACTTGCGCAATTTTTTCATTTTTCTTATAGCTAAAACCATGATAAAAGACAATTAATGCACCCACCGCGATGAAGACAATCCCCAGAATCGTTAAAATGCTCATGCTGAATCTCCCTGTTTACACTTAATTAGTATCAAGAACTCAGGAAGCCCCGCGTTAGCGAGACTTCCTGAAGAAACATCATGTGTACGCTAGTTAAGATATTAGTCTGACAACTAATTTAATCAGCAACACAAGACGTTGATGTACCATCATTGCACTTAACCGTGCAAAATGATACAGAATTAATTATTATTGAATCTATTTTATTTGCATTATAATATACATTATTCACACAGTTTTTCAGTTCCTTAAGATCAAATTTGACACAAATACCAGTTAAATGATTAAAGCGTTCGCAGGTTCCAATTTCAAATGTCGTGTGAGAATCGCCTGGTTTTGCATGATATTTTGAAGAACCTCGATGTTCAACACCATAATACATATTAGCCGCTGACGATGAAAGCATTCTATAAACTACATCATCATTGGTATTATTAATAATATGAACAGAATTCAGTTTATCTCTTGTTAAATCATTCACTTTCCCATGAACTGCATACACAGGACAACTTGCTAATAAAACCAAAGAAAAAGAAGTAATGATAGGCAATTGAATTTTCATAACACCTTCCTCCTTTAAGGTTACTAACACCTTTAATATAACACAATTAACAAAAATTTTCAATCGGTTTTTTATTTCCGTTAATTTCATTATATAATTCGGATCTTAAAATGTTGAACTAACCCACAAAAGATAATCAAATTCGGATCATGGTAGAAATTTATAATTTCTAAGAATTATGCTAGAATTATAACTATCCACTCACTGAAAGGGTCAATCATGCCTTACCAAAGCGTTAGTGACCTTCCAGCTAATTTGCAAAAAATATTACCAATACAAGCACGATCGATTTTTATGAACGCTTATAATAATGCTCTAAAACAATATGACACCCCCAAAAAAGGCAGAGAAATAATAGCCTTGAAGCAGTGGCACAAAAAGTAGCTTGGGCAGGGGTAGAAAAGGTTTATAAAAAAGATGCTCCGGGAGTTTGTGTGGAAAAGTGAAAATTGGGTTTATTTAATCCAAAAACCTCACCGAATAACTTTTGTGCGTCAGGGCTGAACCTTAGATAGCGATAAAAATAGTCAATGTCAAAACCATGCTCGATCTCAAAGGCTCTTTCATCACCATTAAATTTATTTATATTTTGAATATCTACCAATAGTGGTTTGTGATCAACCATTAAAATATTTTGGCTACGGAAATAATCATGGGTAAATTTCGCAGCCTTTAATTTTAGTGATAAATTTAATATTGCATTCATAGCAGATTCCCAATGTGACTTCATGGGAGACTCACTAGAAAAATAATCACATCCAATCATTCCTTTATAATATTTATTGACTAAAAATTCTTTTTTCGGAAACCCTAACGAGTAATGCTGTATTAATGCAATAGGTTCAACTATTGGAATTTCATGCTTTAATAGCATGCTAGCATTCTCCAAAAGTTTTTTTGTAGGGTTTTTTATCGCGCGTTTCAAGCGCTTCCCTATGCTATTAATTCTATGACGCTCAATAATAAATTGATGCGAATCAAGATTAACAAGAAATGCTGATTTATTATGCTTTACGTTTTCCCTTAATATAGACACTGTTTTGGTGGTTATTATATTGTCTATATCTAGAAAAGTATTTATTAATGTATCATAGGGACTGTAATAGTAGATCACTCTACGATTAGTTTTTCGCGTGAAGTATTCAAAGTTTGTATTCAACATTGGCTTGCTTCCATTTTAGTCCAATGATAGGATGATATTAGTTTAAGTGGTTAAAGAATTCAACTATGGATAGAAGAGTCTTATCAACCCAAGATTATTGTTGTCTTGTTGATGGCGCGCGTTTGATAAAAAGGGATAAACGTCGCTTAGATATACTACTTACCCCAAATAATGATGTTATCAAATTCATCTACAAGCCCCGCTTTTCGTTACCTAAAAAAATATTAACTGAGACGAGGCGATTCGTAGAGAATGCTGAAATTTTAAGAGCACTCGAGATTCTCGGCCCTGAAATTGTAGCTGTGTATCATTATCCAGCACTAAAATGTAATATTATCGTATATAAATTCATAACAGGATATTCACTCTATGATCTTGCATGTCGTAAAGATTTTACAAAATTATCAATGTTACCTGGCTTAATTTCACGACTCCATGCTGCGGGACTTAAGTTTGGTGATTTGCATTTAGGGAATATAATAAGCGTAGGGAACAATCTAGCTCTTATTGACATTGAATCCATCATTCACAAAGCCCGTCCCTTGAATCTGAAAGAACGTATAGCCAATTTAAAATTTATGTTTAGCTTGAAAAGAGACGTACCGATTTATCAGCAATTTGGATTTGATGATTTTCTTAAACACTATTTTTTATCATCAAATATGCCCAATACAATGGAAATAAAAATACGTGATGCACTAGCTGGAAAGAAGAAAGAGCAAATCAATCCACGTTAACCTACAATAAAAGCATTAAAAGGAAGAATGAATATACTAAGTGGCTTCCTGCTTTTACTTAAGAGTGGGGTCGGATAAGTACAAGTGATCTCTCGCTCACTTTTCTCTTGCACGGGATTAGCGCTTATAGTGCTGATGGCAAGCTTTGCTTGGGATAAAAAATCTTCAGGATTGGCAGGTTCATTATTATTAATAAGGAGAGCCCATCTCTGTTCACCAGGAACTGTGGTTACGAACATTGCAAAATAGAGACCCGTGTCACTCAAGTTAATGATATCAGCTTGTTGAATTTCCCTGATTATGGGGCATGATTTTGGTCTGTATATTCTTGAAGAATTTTTTGAGGCGAAAGTTAATCCTGAAATCAACATTAAGCAGGTCAAAACAGATATCGTAAATAATTTTTTCATGATTAGTTCCGGTATATTAATATATATCAGTGTAAATATTATCATGGTGGGGGGGCATTTATCAATGCTTGTCCTTCATAAAAAAGAGAGGGCAAATCCCTCTCTTTTTTTAACTTCGTCTATTGAATATTATAGGCTCGAACTTCAGCCTGATGTAGCCCAGTATCCTGCTTATTGCCCACATAGAGTTTAGCATTTCCGCTAGTAATACCCGTTGCCTGGATCAGCAGCGAACACAGTGGCTGTTGCATCCAGTGGATTGTTAAGCTGATTTTGCACTTTTAGGTCGGTAGCGTAGGGAAATGGGGGCGTAGCTCTAGCAGATCAGAGGTAAAAGCAAGGGAAGGAGCAAGCTCCTGCCCACTTAGCTCCCTCGACTTCCCGAACGACCGCGACGGGCACTGTTGTTAGCAGAACCGCCTTTCCACCCGCCTTGGCGCTTGTCAGAGAAGCTGTTAGGCCTTGCTGACGGTCTTTTATTGCGCTGATTGACAGGCGCTTGGTATTTGACGGAAAGATCTGGTTCGAATCCAGGAATAACCGATTGCGGTATTTCGCGTTTGAGAAGACGTTCGATGTCTTTTAGTAAGCGATGCTCATCTAGGCTCACCAGTGAAATCGCTTCACCTTCGTTACCTGCGCGACCAGTACGGCCGATACGATGAACATAGTCTTCCGGTACCATTGGTAAATCAAAATTGACAACTATGGGTAGTTGATCGATATCCAGACCACGAGCAGCAATATCAGTAGCGACTAATACACGCACTTTATTTTCTTTAAATTCTGCTAAGGCACGCGTTCGTGCACCTTGTGTTTTATTACCATGAATGGCCGCTGAACTCAGACCATCTTGCGATAAATGTTTCGCTAAACGATCGGCACCATGTTTTGTGCGAGTAAATACGAGTACTTGCTTCAAATTTCGCGAACCAATTAAATAAGACAGCAATTTAGATTTTGCTGTCTTGTCAACGGGGTGCACAAAATGTTTAATGCCTTCCGCCGTTGAATTGCGCTGCGCAACTTCAACAGTGACCGGCGATTTAAGCATACTGTCTGCGAGCGCTTTAATATCAGTTGAATATGTTGCTGAAAACATGAGGTTTTGTCGCTGCTTGGGCAGTATCGAAATAATCTTACGAATATCACGAATAAATCCCATATCTAACATGCGATCAGCTTCATCTAACACTAAAATTTCAACATTCGATAAATCGACCGTACGACGCTCTACATGATCTAATAATCGTCCGGGTGTAGCGACTAAAATATCGCAACCTTTGCGCAATTTTTCCATTTGCACATTAATACTCACTCCACCGAAAACTACAAACGATTTAAAAGGTAAATATTCACCGTAGGTTTTAAAGCTTTCATCAACTTGCGCTGCTAATTCGCGTGTTGGTGTTAACACAAGCACACGAATTTTACGTGTCTTAATAGCAGCTGCATTTTGGCTCATCAATTGCAAAATTGGGAACGCAAAAGCCGCTGTTTTTCCAGTGCCTGTTTGAGCACCGGCTAGAATATCGCGACCTGCTAAAATGGGCGGGATTGCTTGACGCTGAATGGGGGTTGAAACTTTGTAACCTTTTTCTGCGGCAACACGGACTAACTCGGGCGCCAACCCAAGGGTATCAAATGGCATAACTCTTCTCCTAAACCAGCCTATGGAGCAATAAACTCCAAATTCGGTCTAGGCGGATATTTGTTTTAATCGATTAAACGTGACCGAAAGTACATTAATCGATCATTGTGGCATACTATCCCTAGAAATACAAGATTATAGCACTCATGTACTGGTGAATGGCAAGTTCAGATGTGCGGCCTTACTTAGACCCACCCTAACCTTATTTATTTCATGATCCAAAACATTTTTTTTCCAAAATCACAAGTAAATCCGCTGGAGATTTAGCTGTATAAATCGGTTGATGTTCAGACAACAACTTCTCCGAGTGGTAGCCCCAGGTCACGGCGATTGAAGGAATATTAATTTTATTTGCTGCATCTATGTCACGACTTTCATCACCTACATAAAAAATTTCAGAACATTTTGCTTTTAATTTAATCTTTTTTAAAAGGCGTGCTTTACCAAAAATGGCGCTGCCAAAATAAATGAATTCAAAGACGCTGATTTGATGATGCTCCAAAAATTGCCGTGTGTTCTCATAAGAATTTGACGTTAGAATACCTAGCTTAAATCCAGATTTTTTCAATTCACATAGGACTTCGAGCATACCAATAGGAAGCTTCATTTTGATGATATGTGGAACTATGGCTTTAACCAGTTTGTGTTTTAGCATGGGCAGTTTCCACCAACTTACACCATGCCTCCGTAATGCTTGCAGTGATGATAAATTTCTCAGCTCATTCACATCAGTTATCGGATTAAGTCTCCACTGAGTAGATAGCGCATTAAATTCTCTGATTGCAGTATGAAGCGAATCGCATAATGTGCCATCAAAATCAAAAACAATCAGCTTCTGCTGAGGTAAATCTAGAGAACCTTGGTAACCTTCTTGATGAAAAGTAAAATACCAGACAATAAGAACACAAGTAGCTATAAAGATAGCAATTAAACTCCCTACAATCATATGCTCTCTCCTCAGTCTGAGTTATAATTCTCCACATCATAGCATTCAATGCAAGCCAGCCCTATATTAGTACCTGACCCTAAGCCTTGCTTACACCAATTACTCATTCATAATGGCCCGTTGAGGTATCGTATGAGGTGGTGGTAGACAGTGCGCAAATTCAACTTTAAAAAACTCAATTGCTGATTGATACACTTCACGATGTATGCTGTGTCTATCCACGCCAGGCGGATCTGAGATGAGACCTGGCGCTAGTGTTTTTTTTCCTAATTCTGTTGGCTCATTAATAAAGATAAAATGATTAGCTTTGGGTATTACTTTTAGGACTGTTTTAGAAATGTTATGAGCAAATTTTTGAGCATTATTTTTTATTGGCACTATTTGATCTTTTTCCCCTGCGATAATGTAGATTGGAATATTGATATTCTTTAGCCCTTGGCTATCAAAGGCATAGCCATAAGCTGGAGCCATTATAAATTCTGCTTTAACGAGTGGCTCACGATATGATTTTTTTGCTTTAGAAAAGTCTATTCGATCGATTATTTTTTGAGTGGCACCTTTTGACAATTCAACAATATCGGTTGTTTTTATCGAAGGCTTTTGGTACAAATTTGCTATGCCACCAGCAAGCCAAACCCCGGTTAATCCACCCAGAGAATATCCCGCGAAGCCAATTTTCTCTCGATCAATTTTCATAGCAAAGGTCGGACTTTGTAATAATTCTTTGATAACAAATGAGACATCTTTTGGACGCTGCCAACGCTCAAGAGCAATTTTCGGCTGATAATTATCCCAAGTGTTACCAGTGTGATCTATCGCAGCAACAATAAAACCACTTTCCGCTAAAGCAATCGTAAACCAAGCTGAATCAACACGACTACCGCCGTCGCCGTGCGAAAATAGAATCAAAGGGTATTGTTGATTTTCAGAGGAGATCGGTGCCATATCAACACAAGACGGAATTTTCCAAACAGCATTATCATCATGGTTTTTTTTAACAGGCGAATTCGTAGGGTAAAGGATGCTTATGATGATGGGCCGATGTCTTGTTTTATCGTTCAATACCAGTGTTTGCACACCGACGTTGGCACAACTGATGCCAGATAACAGCAAGCCAATAATGCATATCAAATAATTGAACATATTAACCCTCGCCTTATCTCATTTAAGACATTATCTGATGTAAGAATATAAAAGTATAGAAATTTCAAAGACACTTTTTTTGAAGAGAACTTAGAATACTTAGAGCGTTGAGTCTTAAGTTGTCCCAGATGCAGTACTTAATTGCAGAGTAGGTTCAAACTGGACTCAAGACCTGCTGTAAAACTTGTTAATATTTTTCCTTGCCTTTTGCCTTTTTTTTCGTGAGTTAGCGTCAATATTATATCCCATTGGCCAATCAGTTAGTTCTCTCATGAGGTCAAAACCCTCTTTTACTAAATTATAAAAGTATCTTTCTGCATGTGCATTAGCGTAACAAGCCGTGATTTTACTTGATAACGATTCTCTACTAATTAAATCACCAGGCGTTATTTTTGAATTGGTAAGCTTATTTTTGTATGGCTATGTAAATTAAAGCATTGACAATATCAGGCGATGACTTCTCAATTATCGTCGTGACTAGTGCATCTAACACATATATTGTGTAATATTTCGATAATGGAATGGCAGTTGCAGGAGTCTTCATCATAATGATGTCACTGTCACTAGAAGTCGAAAAAATTATTGGCTATGAGAAGCCACCAAGAGGGAGGCGTAGTTTGTAAATGCAAGACAATAGAATCGAAGCTAAAAATAAATTTGATTGGGGCAATAAGATCATTGCTAAGCAGGGTGTTAAGAATATTCTGTCAGCTCTCGATTATTATCAAAAATCTTTGTTTTTATTGAGATCTATCGAAAAGGCAGAAGTGACCGAAGAAGTCAATACGAGTATCCGAGATGCGCTAGAGGCTTCACTCAAAGGGATTAATCAACTACTTCATTCGACTTCAGATTGGTCTCAAGTTGTGGATGCGCTGGAAAAGTTTTTAACTTTTTATGTGGATAGCTTTAAAATTTTAAATAAAACAACTCAAAGATTACCTGAACTAGATGCGCTCGAGCTGCAAATCGATGGCCCTTTAACACTATTGTCAAAGAATGCGCCATCAGAGCCTCAAAAAGAGCGACTTAAAAATTATTTGGCAGTCATATCATTATTCCACAAAGATTTGGCGACTGAAAAAAATCATAAACTATCCAGCAATGATCCCGTTGTGACTAAATCTTTTGCGTTATATACATTAGCGTTAAAAGTATTCGCAGCCAATGTAAAGATTGAGAGCCCCGCTGAAGAAGAGCAGCCTCCGCCTAAAAAAGCGCCGCCTCCAGCTCCAGCTGCAGTTCCGCAATTCCCTACATCAATGCCACCAGCAGCAAAAGCCTCTCGATCCCCACGAATTAATTTTGCTAAACAGCCCAAAGAAACTAAACTTCACACGTTTGAATATATTGCTGATGACGGTCCAAAGCGTGTGCTTATCCGTGAGCTGATGGAGAAAAAAGAGTTCGCTAAAGCACTCGTGGGCTGCCGTAATATTATGAATCACATCATAGATGACTTTCGATGCACTTGTGAATGTCAGCTCGCAATTGGAAAAGATCATGCAAAAAAACGTCAATTTATAGAAGCGATAACATGTTATACGGAAGCTTTACAATCGTGCACACATATCCGTAAAGATGACTTTATAGAAAAGGATATTATAAATATTGCAACTGGATTCATATCTTTAATCCATGCCATTAATGAACTCACTAAAAACTCGGCAGTTAATTTTTTATCTGCCAGTGAATGCCTGACAGTGTTTTTAAATTTTTATTTGGATAATTTTGGTTTTTTAAATACAGAAAATAAAACAAGATCATCTCTAGATGAGATTAATATCGATTTTCTTATTGAATTCCTAAAAAGCACACCTGATGACACATCTAGAGAGAAGACAAGAGTATATTTAGCTATTATTAGAATTTTTAGTCAAGATACGAATTTAGAAAATGGTGGGCTGGAGTCCATGATGGATGAAATTGAAATAAAAAAAGGGATATGGAAGGATGCATCGATGTTGGAAACTTTTAATTTGTTTGATAAAGCAGTAGCGCTTGCGAAAAGCATAAAAGGTCACCCAGTTCTCAATCCAGAATTAAATATAGCGCCAGAGCCAGAAAAAAAACGCTGGAAAGATGTTACAGGATCAAGTTCATCGTCATTCCAATCACGATGTTGTTAAGAGGACCTGGTCTTCGACTAGCAAGCATTTGGGTGATAATGAACCCGACGAAAAGCTTGTTTATATAGCGTTTTTGTGATATATTTTGTAGCCAATAGAACGTGTTGAATTGATCAACTATAACACAGTGAAATATATGAACGCATATGAAGGTGTTTATCGCCATGTAACCTAATCATGTTATTTTTACCCCTTGAGATATCTAACAATGTGCACCGAAAAACATACCGCAGCTGAACTTGCAATAGTCGAACGAGTATTTTCCAAACTTCCGATCATACGCGTTTATATTCCAGATGATGCGGGTTTTGGTAATCAAGTAAATGCTTATTTCACAATTCAACGCTATCTTGAACTAGGCTATAAAAATAATTTTGAAGTGATATATTCCGAAGCATCAGCAGATAAAGTGAGCACACTATTTGCTATGTCTAGCGTAGACCTAAAGGCGAACCATGCATTACAAAGTTGGCATCCAAAAATTCGCTTTGTAAAAGAAGAAGCACTTGTAAGATTTCCTGAATTGTTCCAACATGTTCAACTCACTCTTGCTGGGGCTCGCTACACTAAGGGCGTTGCTACTTTAAAGACAGATTTGTTTGTTGCACCTGATAATGGTTTTGGTATGTTTATCACGACAGGGACAGGAAAAGTTTTAGTAGATGACCTAATGACGAGAAAATTTGGAAGGCAGATCTTTACTCCAATTGCCACACTAAAATCAATTCGAGAATTATTCCGCAACACTGACTACGGTAGAATAGTGCAAACTATCGCACCGGGAGTCCCTGCAATTGTGGAAAGTGTTGCACAAGGAAAAATGAATGTCATGGTGACTTATGGTATGCATTGGAGTTTTCGCTTACCCAATCATCGCATAATGGCAAATATTGCCGCTACAGTTTGTCAAATTAAAACAGAGCAAGCTCGATTACAAAAGCCTACATTGATTCTTGTTCTGAATGAATTATGGTGGTGGGATTGGCGTAAAATTCGCTCAACATTGAACAATGTATTAGCTTCGGGCGAAGCCTCAGACTTAGCAAATTTAACTGATCATTTACGACCATGTTCGTCTGCGGATACAACCATTCCCATTTTAAGTACAGGCGTAGAGTTAGTGGAATATATGGCAACTGCAACTGTAAATAGCGTAGCCCTCGTTCGAATGCCCAATATTCATCCAGATGTCTATTCATATTTAGTACAAATGTCACCCTTTCCTAATCTTATCGAAGGTCGCTCTTCGTACACGCTACTAACTAATCTTAATAGACCAGGAATACGCGCATCAGATGTCATTACATTCGGTGACAAGTTTGCACCGCTGATTAATATTTTTCGCCAATTTTTAGACCACCAATCAGAACTATGGCGAAATCATTTACAGTCTCATAAAATACAATGCACACAAAAAGAGGACTTGGTTTTTCAAACAGTCCTCGAAGCTGATAACCATCTTCATTTAGAGCTTATTCCCTCTAAAGATTTCAGTGAATCTATCAAGCAATTACCAATACAAGAACTCAACTCACAATTAAACTATCTACACTTCAAAGATTATTTGTTTTGCGCCATGGCTCCGTCTGCACTCATATCAAGTGGGAATACCCTTTATAAACGACGAACTACGTCTTATTCAACTGCTGCCTTAGTGAAATATAGCCTCCTTTTAGGTGATGGCTATATTAATTCCAGATTACCCAGTAATATTTTATTAATCATGATTGACATGATATCTGAATTAGGTTTTGAAACTGAAATAGCTTGTCTAGCAGCAATTCCAATATTACAAAATGTCATCGGTTGGACTTTATACTATCCAGCTTCGATTCCTGAGGTAAAACAGCGGTCTTTAGAGTTTGCTAGCAGTTGTGCTGGCGCAGTGGTAGGTAAAGTTTGTGGCAATATTATTACCAATGTTGCCTGTAATAGTGCTAGCTGGTTTTATCGTCGTTTGTACGGAACTTGCCCTGCCTTGCCAGTTACTCGCTCAAATGCAAATGATCATCTTGATTTGAAAAACAAGTAAAATGATTAGAGCGATTATCATCGCCGCTTAGAATGCATCGATGACAACTTCGTTTTGCTTGTACATCAATTACGGACCTCGTTTAAACAATTCCTTTACACTCAAAGAGTCATCGGGAGTAACGGCACTAATTTATCACTCGTATTATTTCTGGAGTCAAATAAATTTTCTGCCTCATCAGGTTCGGAATGCCCTTCTTGAGATGAAAAAAACAGTCTTGATCGAACATCAGAAATGCGACGCATTCCCCATCGATGCATTCTAGAAGGTAATGATGGCTCTTGATCAGAAGGTATTAATTGTAAATCGGGTGCTGAAGCCGCTAAATATTCTCTTTCCGTCTCAGGTATATCCATTTGACGAATCAATCGAATTCTCTGACTTAAAATTTCTGCGTGATAACGTAAATTCGGATTGTGTAAATTTAGAACCTCATAACCATTTAGCAATAATCCTACCGTATCGGCGCTAGGATAAGTACCATGCTCTATATTATATTGCACAAAGTAATTTCTTAAATATTTAATCATTCCGGATTGAAAATTTAAAATGTTAGTTAAATTCCTTGAGAGATATTGTTTTTCATTAACCAAATTTCTGAAAGCGGACAGTAATAATTGCTGATCTATAATTTCTTGGCGTCTTTTCAATGCTCTCGTTAACTTTATTGAACCAAGTGAGACTCCTGCCAATAACACTAACGAAACAACAACTGCTATCACAGGTAATGCAATATTCCAGAAAGGAACGATACTGCTATATTTAACACACGGATAGCCAAAATAGTGATCGTCGTCATATTTGTTACTTCGCATCAAAGCACCATGACTTTGAGATTCGAATATATGTTGGATCCTCTCTCTTCCAGCATAACCAACAGGACCAACAAATCCGGCACAGGCAAAAGACGTGTCAACGAATGAATTACCTTGAAATTCAACTGAATCCTGAGGTAATAAAAAAGTGGAATATTCTAAATGACAGTTGCTTATCGTATTATTTTGAAATCTCGCCAAATCAATTATTGTTTGGCGATCATGAAATTCTACAGCTTTTTCATCAGGAATAAAAACGCTAACATTATAAAAACGTGATCCGTAGATAGGACCAAAAATCCCTGTATTGTATAACACAGAATCTTCAATAGTTGCATTTCGCATACTCGATACCACAAGACGAGTGTTCAGATATTGCTGCTTGATAACAGCACCATCAAAGTTACATTCTTGAAAGCCGAAACTTGCTTTTGGCATTTTAAAAAATTGTCCGAGTGATTTTCCATCACTTTCAATTAAGGCTTGCGTGAAATCTCCCCCTCTAAAACCACTTGATGTGCAGTTTGTAAAACGAGCGCCAACGAAAGAAGGAGAATTGCCTGAATCAGGTATGAACATATTAATAAAATGCGTACCATCTAGATTCCTGGGTAAGGAACTAAATTTACAGCCATCAAATACAGCACCGTGAAGACTCGTTTGGAAGGAACTATCTTTGAATGAAATATCAAAGAAATCAAGCTGACTATAATCAGCAGCGCTAAAAGTGTATCGTTCAATATGGTAAAATCCATCACGACTTTTAATACCACAGCTTTCTAAACATTCTGCAACATTCAGTCGACCGTTATAACGATAGTCATCATACCGTGAATTATTTTGATTTCTTATAATTTCTTCAATAGCCAGTCGCGACTTCATAAAAATAAGCCCAATGTAATTATATTTATGTGAGTATAACATGAATTTTTGATAATTACAATATGTGCCTAGGTCGTCAAGTCTTGAAAACGCGAAACCTATCACAACTCAAGACACGACGCCGTTCATTATAACATAACACATTGACCTGGCCCGCCCCTTCTACCACCAGAACCACTACCTCTTTGAGCACCTGGTCCTGGGATTGTAACTTTTCCAGTTTGCCTAGATACCCTGTCTTCATCCAAAGCATCAGCTGTATGAGAAGTTGATCATGGTGACGCCCCTGCGATAAAACGGATAGAGTGAGATAAAGGTTGCTGATGCTGCCCAGCAGGATTAGAGACTTTAACGAAATTTCTCGCTGGTAATTATTTCCTCATTTATGAGGCGTAGAGGCTAATCGGCGGTACTTCGTCATCATCTTTAACTAAGCACGAAGGAAAGGAGCTAACCACTGTTTTAGGCAAAGAAGGCAGACTTGAGCTCCCTAATGCTTCTTTGATTAACTCGTTAGGCTCAACACTTCGCCTAGGGAAGTGCTGCGCCATTGAACCGTAGCTAGTAGTGCATTTCTTTTTCCGAGCAAGACTGTCCATTAATTGCGAATAACGACTTTGGTAAGGGAACTCTTGGAGAGAGAGTCGATACTGATTAAGAAGTATCAGCACGGCAGAAGCGACCATTAACCCTGCACCCACCACTGGATTTAATACAAACCCAGCCACAGGCAACAACACACCACCACAAACCAACGACATAACAGTATTATAAGTGAGGCTCAACATCAGATTATCAACGATGCTCTCAACTGTTTGCTGGGAAACAGCAAACGCAGCAAGCACCGGCAGTAAAGAGGCATTTTCAATTGTCGCGCCCGCCTCATCTAAGGTGGTTTGATGATATGATTCGGATTTTACTGCTATTCCTAACGTACAGCGACTAATTGGCAACGTATCGTTCTCAGAATCTCCCACCATCGCAACTTTTTTATTCTGTGATTGTAAATTCTCAATAATACTAGATTTTTCCTCGGAATTTTTGCCGCCGTACACGTGATGCTGAATACCTAATTCGCTTGCGCAACGCTCAACAGTTTCTTGAGCAGCTCCCGATATGATGCCAACCGTCTTACCTTGTTTTTGTAATTCTTGGACGACAAACTTTGCATCTTCGCGTAGCGGGTCTCTTATTTTAATATGAGAAAGTAAGATTCCATTTTTGACGACATAAATCACATGCTCAAAACCAGATGTGGGCACTTGAATTACATCAACCAGGCCAGGATAATTCATTGCAATAAAATCTCGATTTCCAACACAATATTTTTCATCATCCATAATCGCGGATACTCCAGAGTGATGCTTTTGTGGAAACTTGATAACAGTGACACCCTCAAAACCCTCAGACTTCGATAAAGCATACTGACGAATAACTTTTGCAATGGGATGAGTAAAGTCTTTTTCAATTTCGGCCAAGATGCTAAAAAAATTTTTAGGTAAAGGACTTGAATCCAAATATAAATTAAAAGAAGTCACCTCGGGTTTCCCCTTGGTAAGAGTGCCATGCATATCAAAAAACACCACATCAATCTCTTGAGCAAGCTGTAAGTGTTTTTCACTTTTAAATTGGATTCCATGATCAATGGCTTTGGACAGCCCCATTTTGAGAGCGCGTGGAGCAATTAGGCCTAAAATACAGGGACACAGTGAAACTAAAATAGAAATCATGCACATTATTGCATGAGCGGTAGTGAAAAAAACACCAACCAGAACTCCTGAAGTTATCGCTAACAAAAATACGCCAGGAATAAAATACTGCATAATATTAACTGTGGCATCCAACAATGGCGCCTGCTCTGCCCTTGCATGTTCTACTTTATTTGCAAGACGAGCTAGATTGGATTGAGAAACAATTCTATCGACTCTGAGGATGATAAAAGGAACCTCTTTAGGTACGATCATGCCCGCTAAAATTTCTTCTCCTTTTTGAATTGGCACAGGAAGGGGCTCTCCCGTTTTGATAGTGGCGTGTATGTAGGTACTATCAGATTCGCAAGTGCCATCCACTGGAATGACTTCGCCACTCATCACTTGAATGATATCCCCTACTTGCAAGCCACTAGATTTAGCCTGTTCCCAGCTATCACCTATTCTCTTCATTACTTTTTTAATAGCACGATCAGTAAACACAACCCCCAAAGCCGCTTTTTTTTCCAAAGATTCCATCAACGCATCGCCTAACTGACGGAACCCCAAAATTAACAACCCGGATTCTATGATCATGGGTGACCAGGGTAAAAATATACTCGCTATTGAAGCGCCTATAACCGTGAGGGAGCTCACTGTGAACAATGTATCCATTGTCAATTGCCCACGACTAAATAAATTTTTGGCAGCAGCCCAATAAGAGTCGAATCCGATAACCAGAGTAAGTAATGAGCCCGACGCAATTATTGCGATCATTGCAAAAAACGGTATTGGAATTCCAGACATCATCAGCGCCATAATGAGCACACCAGAAACCAAGCCTGTCAAACCTTTAGTGAAATGCTTGCGAATGCGCTTTCTTCTCAATTCTTCTACAACTTTTGGATCGAGTATAAAACTTTCCACATCATTACCTCTGTTCTCCAACGCTTCTTTGACAATTTTACGCACCATAAAGTCATCTAATGACTCATCATTGACGGTTATAGTGCCGGTCTTTATTGAAAAATCCACAGAGTAATCAATTATATAAAGCTCGGGTTTTTCGACCTTTATGCGTTCAAGTGCCTTTTTGACACCAGAGACACAATTAATGCAGGAGATTGAGGGCAAATAGAATTGATAGGTTTTAGACATAGTAATATCCACTGTTTCAACAAGGCTCACGCCTACCTTTATATGCCAATGATATCACCTATTAAGTTAGATGCATCTCTGCTTCTAGCTGGGAGTACTTCCAACGGGTAGCGTTAGCTCTAAAACATCTTCGTTCATCTTACATAAAGCGGCGCCTATTGCAGAGAGTGTAATTGTGCCGTCGGGGTCGATGACCACGAGACAACCACGCCCCACACGGGTTTTATAACTAATTGCAATCGGATTCAGAGGATCAAGGGTATATTCAATAATGCCTACACATTGATGATGGATCTTCTCCGTCCCTGAAATATTCGGTGTTAATGCATGAGGATAAATTGACTGATCTAGGCCGTTATTCACAAAAATATTAGCATGTGCCACTGAGAACACGGTAAATGCCATAACGCCCACAAACCATTTTTTCAAAATTTCCATAGTAACCCTTTACTGTTAATCATAGCCTCCTGCTACGTAACTTTTCAGCACGAGAGGCAAACATTCACATCTATATTATCACTTCAACGCTCAGAAGTTGCAACAGACAACAGCGTCGCGTCTTGAGGTGTGATAGTTTTTTGAACACGAAACCTCTCACAACTCAAGATGCGACGCCATTCAATCGTTACTTCATCGGTGTAATGCTCAACGCCTTGCTTTGAAGATAAACACCTTTGGGATTAAATTCGTAAGCCATTTCAACTACGCCCACTTTTGCACAGGCAACGCAATCAGGGCTTCGTAATTCTTGCTTGAAAATAAGCTGTTGATTTTTGTTGGGCAGACTGTGAGCTTTTGGAAATAGATCTTCGTTGATTTTGGTCCAGTAAAGAAATCCAGTTAACGCAATTTCTGGGTATTTTTTCTTTAATGCAACATAATGATTATTTCCACTTAGATCCATTTCGGTGTTTAATGGAATCAATTGACCTTTAGTATCTACCATGTAAAAAACGTCTACGCCATCAGCGATTGTTGAGAATGTGAATACAGTAACTCGGCTGTATTGTTTAAACTTTATAGCCGGGTAACCGGTGTGCTGACGAATTTTGCTAGCTTGAATGCAAGATTTATCTTTAGCCATTTTCTTTTCGATGCATGGCCACTGCTGCGTACCCATTATTGATTTTTCAACGGGACATAACTTCGCATATTTTTTTTCACAGTTTTTTATCTGCGAAATATTCAGTCCCCCACGAAATTCTGGCACTGATTTAATCGCTTCGCTATCGGCGAATGCTGTAGTTGTCAAAAAACAGATGCTTAAAAAGATTATTTTAGAGATAGATTTCATCTTGCCCTCATTTGTCAGAACCATGGTTTACAATTATGGCTTCTTTTTGCTTTTCTGTCTATATCAAAACTCAAGGCGCGACGCCAGATCCCTCATGACTATTAAACAGATATATGTCAAAATAGAACGATAGGATGGGGGCTTACAAAGGTCTCATCATGTAACGATATAAAAGAGATGAGTTGTAAACAAAATCATGGGGATTACCCGCAATGGAATCACAGCTTGCTTCATCAAGTAATTTACTGCTACATACACAAAACAATTACTACGATACTATCTCAAAAATTTGCTATCCATTATTTAAGAAAACACCTATACAATATTTCGACTATACACGCTTTTACGATTCCGGAGAAATGGTTACAATAGGTACCCATCCACATTTCACAGTTAAGTTCTATGAGCACGGACAATATCCATCATTTGAAGAATTCCAAGTTTTTAGTTCATCTGGAATGACAATTTCACTTTTATCCCATAACATGCCGTTACCACTAGGCGCTCATGATGTAAACCCCGATAGATATTTGGCATACTATAAAAGATTTTCAAACAGCCTAGATGGAGTGGATAGTTAAGACGAAAAATTAATACGTAAAGAGGAAGAGCAAGTCCCGCCCTTACTCACCGACAGCTAATTGATGGTATACATCCATATCCTACAAAACGCGCTTTTCCTTCAGAATTCGGTAGATTAAAATCAAAAATACTGACCCCGCACATTTTTTTGTTTTGATACGTACGCCCGTTACTCGCACCAAACATCAACGGCGCATGCTTTTTATTTCTTCCGATATACAACATGACATGTGTAATAGTATCTCCATTGGCTTTAGCATAGGTCCCTGACCAAAATAATAAATCACCTGGCTTCAATTGAGAAAATTGCGATGAAAGCAAATCTGAACTTGTAACGTCATGCAGCTTACCATTTTTTTTCACCCATTCGTACATGCCGTTGGCATCCCGCGGAATAACACCCTTCGCGTTACCACTCAAAAGATGATAAATAGTTCCTGAACAATCCATACCACCATGTGCTGGATTTGCTGAGCCGTAAAGGTAAGTTAAATTCATTTGAGTTAATAAGGCCGCTTTAGTAATGAGCTTTTTTAACTCCTCTGGATAATCATCATATCCCTCAATTGTTACAATTGAGAGAGGGTGTGTAATTGGCTTCGGTATTTTATTGGAAATTTCTTGGCCGCAAACAATGCTAGCTATCAAGCCAACAACTGTAATAATTAGATATTTGAATTTGCGCATTTATACATATACCCCAATGCATCTATCTAAATGTACTATAAAGCAAGGGGAATAGAAACCAAAGTTTCCCTAGTTCAGGGACTTAGAACGATGGCGTGATGGATGCGCAAGGTATGACGGAACGTCAGAGCTACACACAACTCAAGATACGACAATAATCCATAGATGAAATATTGGGTGGGTTTTTCTGACAAACCTGATTGTTATTTTCAACTTATCTATTATAATTGGTCAACCATCATACATCCAAGGCGTGAGCATGCAAAGACTAAAAGGCAAAGTAGCCATAATCACTGGCGGAAATAGTGGCATAGGCAAAGGCGTTGCAAAACATTTTTATCAGGAAGGTGCCACAGTTGTTATTTTTGGCCGTGATCAGCAAACTTTGGATGAAGCACGCAATGAAATGGATGACAAAATTCTTGCCATTCAGGGTGATGTCACCAAAACCTCCGATCTGAAAAATCTTTTCGAACAAACACATACAGCTTATGGAAAGTGCGACATTTTGGTAGTGAATTCCGGTGTTGGTTTACGCTTGAATGTGACGGATGTAACGGAAGAAAATTTTGATCATATGGTTGATATCAATTACCGCGGCGCTTATTTTACAGTGAAATACGCGCTGGATTATCTCAATTCACCCGCATCCATCATCATGATTGCCTCTGCCTCCGCCAGCATCACACTTAAAAACCATAGCGTATATGCTTCCACTAAAGCAGCTATCGTTAAGCTCGCGAAAAATTTCGCGAATGATCTTGGCAGTCGTGGCATACGTGTAAATTCCATTTCACCTGGTTATATCAAAACACCCATATTTGACACACGCCTTGAGCAAGACTCCGCCTATCTCTCGCGCCGCGAAGTGAACATTCCTTTGCAAAGAATTGGCACACCTCAAGACATTGCCAACGCTTGCTTATTTCTGAGTTCAGATGAATCCTCCTACATAACAGGGATTGATTTGATAATTGACGGTGGCTACAGCGTGAATTTCTTCGAACCAAATTAACTTTCCTAGACTGCTAAAGATCTAACCTGGACAAGATACCCATGTTATAGAGCAAGGTTTATTTTTTCTTAAACCGTTGCAAATTTTGCAACAGTTGCTTCATTGTCTAGTTCACAGGTTTTATAGATACCGTGCAAATTCCGAGTGTCATCTGCTTACTTGCGCAACCTAGATAACAAACTGTAAGTCTCATAAAGAGGCATACCCATAATACCTGAATAACTTCCATTTATATTTTTGATGAAAATGCTTGCCATGCCTTGGATGGCATACGCCCCCGCTTTATCTTGGGGTTCTCCAGTTACCCAATATTTTTTCGCTTGCTCCGGTGTAATTGTGGAAAATGTAACTTCACTTTTGCTCAGACGGATGGCGACTTGATGTGGATCAATTAATGCCACAGCAGTCAGGACTTCATGAGTTCGGTTTGATAATAATGACAACATAAGTAAAGCATCTTCTTCGTTTTTCGGTTTGCCTAACACTTTGTCATCAATGACTACGATAGTATCTGCACTAAGGACGGGGCGCGGTGGCTGTTGATTTATTTTTTGCAAAACATTTTCGGCTTTCAGTATTGCTAATCGCTCTACCATCTCTGAGGGATTTTCATCAGTTAATTTTTCTTCCACGACATTAGGCTCTACTACAATAAAATCCACACCTATTTTTCTGAGCAATTCTTGCCGACGCGGTGATGCCGATCCTAAATAAATAGCAGGTAATTGAGCAATCATATTTTCCTCCTCGTTGTCTGCCAATATTACCTCATAAAAAATTAATAGGTAAAGAGAAAGAGCTCAAGTCCTGTCCTCAGGATTTTTATCAGTGCATCCTTACAAGCAAAAAAGATCTCACTTAGAACTTTAATTGTTTTGAAGCTTTCAAAGCTCTACATGATTATATTGAGGATACATTTTATCATGCAATCCCTGTGAAACTTGGATACAAAAAAAACATTGCTCAAATATTGACAAAACAACTGCCATTATCAGAGGATGAAGTTAAAAAGTATCTCAATGATGTAAGCGTAATGAACACCCACACTTCAGATAAGACAGAGGACAAATCTTGACAAATAGACAAACAAAGAAGAAGGGGCCAGACCTAACATTGAAACCTGGTTTCAATGTTAGGTCTGATCCCTTCTTTCTGTATATCCGTAAAAATTGCTGATCATCACTCCACAGATTAAGTGGTTTTTTGAAGAATAATGAAATTGAATGGTGATAAGAGGGAATCCGGTTAAACCTGCCATCCACTTCCTTAGATATGACACCTCATCATATTCTCATATTGATATATTCTAAAATTGTGTGTAACGGGAAAAATTCTAACCAATGGGCTATAATTGCTTACGTAGGGTTCAAAATCAAAATTTTGTCACTTTAGAACCTGAAAGAAGGAAATGAAACGTATAGGATAAGCAATAGATTACTTTGAAGGTATAATTTTTAAAGGCTGAGCGTGTAGACTTATTTAGGAGTTATATATTTTATCCGACAACATTTTTAAGAAGGAGAGAGCTATGAGTAACATAGATAAACTTATTAATTCACTCGAAAGTGCGGTGAAACACATTGAGCAGATTAGAAATAATACCGAGCCTAAAGACATTGACAGAGATCGTGCCGGAGATTCTAAATCACAGAAAGAATATGAGAAATACCTCGATGGATTAGCAAGTCAGCTAAAAGAAGCTATTGTTAATCTCAAAAAACTAGTTGAAAGCAATGAAAACAAACCCGTACAAATTGAAAATATAAGAGGGAAAGGACGAATCTAACATAGCAATGGAAGGAATGGGGTCAGATCTAACCTAACATTGAAACGTGGTTTCAATATTAGACCTGACCCCATCTTCATTTAAATAAAAGGAAATGGTCAAATAAAAACGACAACTTATTGAACTATCCGGAATTCCCGGATAGCTCTAATCCAAGAATAGTATCTAATTTTTCAGCTAAAACATATTACGTACTTTTTGACAAACAGAAAAAGACCCAACAAAATGAGGTCACAGCGTCTTAAGAAAGGATCTCATTTAATCTCAAGGCCGGCTTAAATATAATGATATTAATTCCTTACTTGAACTACACCCTAGAATTTCCATTGTTTTTGCCAAGTGCCCTTCTACTGTTCGATAGGAAATCTCTAATTCTTGACCAATTTCTTTCGCTGATTTTCCTTGTGCTAAAAGTTTTAGACATAATGCTTGCTGTGAAGTAATCTGAATAGGCTGATGCGTTTTGTAGTGATAAAGGATCATGTCGCGGCTTTCAATTGTCGGTTGCAAATTTTTCACTATCAGATGCTCTAGCCCGGCATCTTTTATTACGGCCTCAACGTGATTATGCAAAGCATTATCATCGGTGTTTACTGTAAACTTTGCAACTTCATTGAACCATTGATCGCGATCGTGCAAATCAGTTAATAATTTATTTCTATCGCTATTTATCAAGAGCGGTACCTCATGATGCAACATCCGCTCTAATTGTACAGGTAAACTTACTGTGACAAAAACCACATAATCTTTTTTCAACATTTCTCGGTTCTTTTTGGATGTGACAATTCCCACGTCAGTCGTAATCACAGTATGCTCAAGGGGTTGAGATAATATATTATGTTCTGTCATTCGTAATGATTTAACGCCCTCCTCTCCCAGAACATCCTGGATTATTGCGCCAGTTTTAACTTCTATTCCATAATCAGCATCAATAAACTTCCAGCCTAATTTTTCTGCTAATGCACGAGCTAATACTGCCTTTCCCGCTCCGGGATGACCTACTATAATAATTCGATTTGGATGTGCCATGATAATACCTCTTTACTTACTCTAAATATGCTTTAATTATAGCCGAGCAATACCAAGTAATAAACACGTAGGAATACGTGTTATTGACATTACTACACGGCATCGCGTCTTTAAACACTAATTTCATCAAAAAAAGAAACCTATCACAACTCAAGACGCGACGCTTTTTTAATTGGGATTTTTGCATGGTTGTGTGATTGCGACATCCGCCAATTTTCGTGCCTGTAGGTTTTGATTTGCTCTTGGCGGAACCACATCAGTAACACAGGATGAATTTTTACTAATCTTCGAGATCAAAAGATAAGATCGTTTTTTTTTCGAATTATCGCTATTTCCTACGTTATAGCGCGCAATCAAAGCAACAGGTATACCCTTATTTATTCGCCATTCAATTTTATCTCCCACCGTTGAAAATCCACCATAGAATCCCCAAAAATTAAGTTCAAATGTTTTATTTCTAGGCGTAATGATATTGAGTGTTTGCCGCAGATCACCTTCAAGAAGATGGACTTTGTAACCACGCACCCCTGGGCATACTGCCTCATATGAGCCAGCTTCATTTGGATCATTCTTAACAGTCTTACAGACTTTACTATTAGTACTTGTATAAATGCTCTTGTTATCAGCAAAACTATATGTAGTAAACAGTGCTGCAATAACCGCTACAATAAAAATTGTTTTCATAATTACTCCTGTTAATACTGAACATCCATTTTTAATAATAGCAGAAATACAGTAAGTAGAAAAAATGAACTATAATTAGGGTATATAGGAGCAAAATGATGAAAAAGATTCTACTGATTCTGCTAGCGGTTCTGATATTACTGGCAGTCGGCTATGTGGTGTGGTTCCCTGAATCCAAACCCATGATTATTGCTAACATCAAATCCTTTAGTTCGTCACTTCAAAAAACGTCCAATGCGCCATCCAGAATTTTTCACCCAAACCAGCCAACCAAATCCAAAGTAACAAATCTTGCTGCGTTAAAAACCACTACAAATCAAGCCACCAATACAGCCAGCTTTGTGTCAGCGCCCCCTGGCGAAGTGTTATTTAAGAGTGATCCCAAGAAATCTCCAGAAGCGAATGCATCAGACTTTTTTAGGCTTAGCGGTGGAATATTTGGGATTCATGATCCAAGTAAAGAACTTAAGATTCAAAAAACAGACACTGACAATTTGGGAATGAGCCACCTCACCTATACACAGCAATACCAAGGAGTTGAGGTATTTGGAGGCACTCTCAAAGCCCATTTTAATCAAGAGGGTGACATTACCGCCGTAAATGGCACTTTTGTACCCAATATAAAGGTTAATACCACGCCTAACATTTCCAACACTCAGGCACAGGCAGTAGCCGTGCAATCAGCTCCAGGGAACGTTGTAGCGCCTATCACTACTGCGCTAGTCGTCTTTCGAGAAAACCTAGCGAAAAAAACGCCAGGCTCCAATTATCTTGCTTACAAAGTAGAGGTGGGCAATGGCGCAAACATTCGCAAATATGTTTTTGTAGATGCACAACGAGGCACTGTGATTCACACCATCAATGCGATTAACAATCTCCTTTATCGCCGCGCCTATGATGGAAGGTATAAGGAGGATTATGCTAATTATCCCAATAAGCCATTTTGGGTAGAAGGCAATCCGTTACCGTTGACCGGATTCTGCAACACCCGCCCTAATTTTCCAGACTGTAAGCTTGAAGCGGACAACATATTACAGACTATGAAAGCAACCTATGACCTATTCTTTAACACCTTTGGCCGTGATTCCTTTGATGGCAAAGGATCCAAGATGGATATCGTATTTAATTACTATGCGAATGATTGCCCTAATGCTGCTTGGAATGGGGAATTTGTGTACTTCTGTCCCGGGGTGACTGGCCGTGACTCGGTCGCACATGAGTGGGGACATGCCTATACCCAGTTTACGGCGAATTTAGTTTATGAGTGGCAATCAGGTGCTTTAAACGAGGCATACTCCGATATTTGGGGTGAAACGCTCGATTTAATGAGTGGACCCGGTAAATATCCCAGAACAATTAAAAGAACAGAAGGTGATTGCAGCAAGTATGCGGACTCAGAACAAAAGCTTACTATGCAAAGAATCGGCGAGCTAAAGGTGAGCAATCCTTCTAGTATATCAGGCGTCAAGCAATCATTTGCTGCGAGCTTTGGCCCTATTATCAATAAGGTTTTCCCTGGCGAGATTGTTGCAGTCTCACCATCGAATGGTTGCGGGTCCATTAGTGGCTCATTGAATGACAAAATCGCCATAATCGATCGAGGTGACTGCCCCGACGTGGAAAAAATAAAAAATGCAGAAGCGAAGGATGCTATTGGAGTCGTTATCGTTGACAACGAACCGAATAACCTTGGCGGTATAGAGGGCTCAGATAACACCGTCACCATACCATCTGTTGTGATTTCTTTAGAAGACGGCAAGCTCATCAAGCAAGCTTTAAAGGAGACTCGGGTTGAGGGACGTATTCGCCCAGGCGGCCCAGTAGTCAATGAAACTTATCGGTGGCTATCGGGTGAGAATGATACTGCCAGTGGCACTGTCCGTGATTTGTGGAATCCGAACTGTAAGAACAATCCTACCAAAGTGTCCGATCATGATTATTGGTGTTTCCCTGGTGATTCAGGTGGTGTCCACATCAACAGCGGCATTCCCAATCGCACTTTTGCGCTGTTAGTCGATGGCAGTAACGGCACAAATAATATTGAAGCGATTGGGCTTTTGAAAGCAGCGCATCTCCACTACAGAGTGCTTAGCACGTATCTTGTTTCTACCAGTGGCTTTGCTGACTACGCCGATGCCTTGATTAAATCCTGCAACGATTTGCTGGGCGTACAACTAAAAGGATTTGATGGCAAAATGTCCAAAGAATCCATCTCCAAAAATGATTGCGCACAAGTACAGAAAGTAACGACTTTACTCGAGCTTCACCAAACACCAAGGTGTCGTATCTCAAGTAGTTAGTACTAAATCTAGTTTACATCCACTTTTAATCGACTTGCTTGTTTTGTCTACACGCTAATTTAATCAACTACTCTTTATTGCTTGGTTCATCCGCAAATTTAACTATAGGAAATCAACCTCATTTACAGCTAGGGGTCAGGTTTTGACTTCTGTGTAAAAAAAGATCTGCCCCCTAACTTGTCAGAAATGAGATCGCTGAACATCAAGACGATCAAACTTTATGTTGGTAAAAATCAAACAATCTTGCTTTGAAAATCTCGGCCCTTTTTGGCAAACCATGGGTTAAATAAGACTGCGCTTGTTCAATAATTTTCTTTTCGAAAGATTCCCGGTGAATACTTTCCTCATTAGTTAAATTATCAATACTGACAACAAAGGAAAATCTCGCAGCCTGTGAAAATAAATATTCTATTGCTTGTGACTTAACTTCGGCTTGCTCGAATAATGTCTGTTGCTCAGCATTTCGACCTTCAGGATAATACCAATAGCCATAATCAACAAGCTTTCGCCGTTTATCGCCAGCAATGCACCAATGTGACACTTCATGCAAAGCACTTGCAAAATAATCTCGCGTAAAAATGATCCGGTTAATAGAGTTGCTTTCGTCGCAGGGCAAATACAGAGGCTCTTCACCATTACCGACCAATATAGTATTCTCACTCTGCTCAAACAACACATTGAACAAAAAAATTAAATCTCGGCAGTCATGCATAATTTTATATTCACTAATTATTAGTGGTGACATTATAACAGCATTCAACGAGCATTTCCACGCACTCACATTTCACAGACGCTAAAATCTATTTCAAACCCCTCATTTTCGACCTCACCTCATACTATTAATCTTTTAATATTAATCAGATTCGAGATTAAACACGGGCTACAATGGCATCGGTTTTCTTTGAGCACTAATAACTTGAGATACGAAAACAATCCCTTAAATAATTTTTGACATCAACTCTTTATAACCATTTTGAATGACATTGATAAAATTATCAGATATTTCTGCACTTTCCGCATAGTTTGAAATTACTGGAGATGATTCACTTGAGATATAAGCAGTATTATAGTCACAATATTTTTTTACAAACGCCTCCATTGTGGTAATGTCCTCTTTCCGAGCGTACATTATATTTGACGTTAGCAACTCAAATATTCTTTCCGAACAGGTTAAACATTTTTCAGTACAAGTTTTAGCCACAAGCTCATCATCAGATTGATTTCCATTAAAACCTGCAAAATCCTTTCCCTTCATGGTTTTATTTACGACATTATCAATAGTCTTTCTATGATGCTTATATTGCAAGATTAATGCATATATTGGCCCATATAATCTATCGAGCTGATGATACCTATATTTTCGTTTATTCTTCCAAGAATTCTTATAAATTGTGACCAGAAAACCAAAAAACGATCCTACTAGACTTGAAAGTATAGTATTACCAATAAAATAACCCATATTCATTTGTCTTCTCCATGTTAATAGATTAGGGCGTCGCGTCTTGAGTTGTGAGAGGTTTCGCTAAATCGATCTAATAATTAAACAATATCATATAAAGTTAAATAATAAAATAGGGTTAGAAATCTTCTGAATAAAAATAATTCAGTGACACTGTAATTAGAACACTTCTGACGATTGAAGAAAAAACTTCTGATTTATAAAATAGTGCGTTTGGAATTCTTATAAACAAAGGTAATATGAGTCGAGACTAAATTTAATTTGGTCTTACATTTTGTGTTACTTCGGGTGGTAAAAACTCTATTACTGGAAGCAGCCGATTTATCTGCTTTTCTGCCTGTAGAGATTTCACAATTAAGGACTCAAAAGATATAGCCTTGCCATGACGGTTAATATTAAGGCTCTCCTGGATGCAACGATGTGCACTCATTAAATCATCATTCATAACATGACACACAGCGCAATGATAATAAATGGGGCCCAGTAGTCTAGGTTCTGATTGGGGCATTAAATTATTGAGTATCTCCAAAGCTTCTCTCGGCTTTCC
Organism: Gammaproteobacteria bacterium; assembly: GCA_019748175.1. Lineage (NCBI taxonomy): Bacteria > Pseudomonadati > Pseudomonadota > Gammaproteobacteria > Gammaproteobacteria bacterium. The sequence continues at coordinate 4,955 of JAIEPX010000008.1, read as the reverse complement.
AATAGTTCTGAGACTGATTGCCAGCTTTATTTTTTCCTCTGGCGTGAGATCTTTTCGGGATCCGAGCTCTTGAGAAAGTGCTAAACTGGCATTATAGGTTCCCCTAGTTTCTTCTAAGGAAGTAAGAAAAAATGTATCAAGATCCGGATCTAAAGATAACGCCATCGCCATACAGGTTTCAGCAAGATCAAATTGAAGCATAATTGTATGACAGTTAGATTTTAAAACATACACATCTGCATTCTCTGGATCGATGGCAATTAACTTTTCGAGTATACGCATTGCGGTCTTTAATTGACTTATACTAAATAGATATTGGGCGATATTTAATCCTTGATCAAAAGAGATTGGCATCCTCTGTGGATCAATGTAATCTAAAATACTTTCTTCAATTGGCATAGTTCTTTGTTGAAAGTCTCTGGCCGGCCTTGCTGTCATCTGATCAGCTATACCAGCCTGTAAAAGCTCCTGTCTAACATCTTCTAATAATGCAGAGCACCTTAATGTTTCCGGGTGCATTTCCCCGTAAGCTCTAGTAAATATCAACACAGCTTCTTCAACATTTGATTTAGCTTCTAGTAAGTATTTGGCGCAGACATCCTTTGGCCCCCTCTCAATAAATAGAGAACCTGCGCTTGATTCCAACATGCCCTTAAACATCAAACATTTTCCTACATCTGGATGCGAATTGCCATGAGCCTCTCGTAATATTGCTAAAGCACCTGTAACATGCTCCATTACTCTATTTGGATCTTCATTACAGGTGATCATTGCTTTGCCCAAACTTAATTTGCATAAGCCCACAGTCACATGGCGCCCTCCTTTAGTCTTGAGAATCGCGGGCAGCGCCAATTCAAAATGCATTTTGGCACTTCTTGCAAGATTTAATCTTGTGTTAGCATCGCCCCCTTGAATGCCGCATTCTAATAGAACGTTTCCTAGGTTAACTCTGATTACGGATAATTCTTCCGATTGCGCCCCTAGAGAGTCTTTTATAATTTCAAATGCTTGCTCAAGCTGAATCCGAGCATTGTAGAAATCACCGCTACCAGCCAGAGAGTTCCCAAGAAATTCGCGACAATGACCAACATCCATATGATGATCACCTCGATTCTTACAGAGAATTTCCAAAGCCTGTTTAAGCAACACAATTCCCTGTGCGTACTCTCCACAAGCCGAATGTGCAGCACCAAAATGCATTAAACAATCAGCAGTTCTAGGATGTGCCTCTCCATAGGCTTTTCTTATCTTAGGTAACACTTGTCCCAAGTGTAACTTTGCCTCCTGGGGATTCTCATGTAAAAGTGCAGAAGCATAATTCGTCTGACAAGAGTCGAGAGAACCATGATCTTTAGGTGAAATCATTCGATAGATCTGCCAAGACTTTTGTAAACAACTTAATCCTTCCCTTTTTTTACCACAACCATTCAAGGCACTTCCCAAATGCATCAAACATAATGCGACATTTTCATTCATTTCACCGTATGCCCTTATTAAAACAGGTAAGGCTTGTTCTAATAGCATTCTCGCTTCATGTGGATCACTCACTAACATAGTAATTCCGATATGCATGCGACACGCCGCAATGCTTTTTTCTTGATTATCAGAATGTAGTAATATTTGTAGTTCATCTGCAAAATACATTCTAGCAGCTTTATCGTTACCTCTTTTTTGACTGGCAATTCCCATAATTTGTAAAAACTGTGAAGCAGCCCAAGTGAGATCTTTATTTAGTTCTAATTTTGAGATGACTTGTCTTAGCCACTCGGCATGGGGAAAAAGTTCAGACAGAATCTTCTCACCATTTAAAGAATTAATATCAGTGATGCCGAAATAAGCACGAAATATAGCGCACCATTTTATACTACGCTCTTCAGTAACTGCTTTTGTCTCATCAATTCTCAATATGTCTTGAACAACCTGATGAATTTGATAGGTATCTCGATGTTCACTGTCCTCTACTAAACTGAGGGCCCGTAATTTCTCTAAGGCACTATTAATCAACAGATCCTGAAATTGAAAATTTTCAGGCGTAAGAATCCACCCACACAATAGTGCTTTTGGTATGGCAACTTGAGGAGAGAGATACGAAGCCCCCTTCAAAACTTGTTGCGTTTGTTGAAATTCAGTGTCTGTTTTGCATAGTTCTCGCAAACGTTGTAATGACATCTCAATCACAGTTAACATACTCGCCTTGAGATTCATATCTCGCCGACATTGATCAGTTGTATAAGGATCCGCTTCAAATACTGATGCGCCTAAATAGATTTTCTTTGCTTTAACAAGGTCATTGTACCGCTGACAATACAATTCAATCTCAGTCCCTGTATTGATGATATAAGCCAATGCTTGTGTTAATGCAAGTGGATAACGACCTAAAGTATTTGCCAACAGCTCTGCTTGTAGATCACTAATATTTTTTAATACCTTGCTAATGTAATTCTTAGCATCTTGTAAGGTAAAGACATCTAAAATAATTTTGTTGATCGTTGGGCCAAATGTTCTACTATTTCGTGTTGTTATTAGTACTTCGCAATTTCGTTGATTAAAACTTTCTGGCAAATAAGCCTTAATAACTGAATAGTTGGGAATATCATCGATAACGAGCAAGCCTCGCCCTTTGGCAGCTAACCGCTCATAAATTAATTGATGAAGTACTTTTTCGCTTAGTTCCTTGGTATCTAATCCTAGCGCCTTACCAAGATCGACTAATTGTGAGAGGACATTATTCCTGGTGCTGGCTTCATCGTTTCCACCGGTTATCCATATCACCCAATTGTAATACTTTTGTTTGAAATGCAACCGAGCAAAGTAATTCGCTAACTGGGATTTTCCAACCCCTCCCGTTCCGGCAATTTGAGAAACAGCTTTTTCTTCATCCTCCACATCAGCACCTGAAACGTCTGCCTCCGTGATTATTTGTAAATTACCTCGATGAGCACTAAGCCCTGCTAATTCTATTTCACGTCCGGTAAAATGATCCACTACCTGAGGTAAGCGATATAAAGGCCTAAAAGTCTGTTCGGGGATTCGACATATAATTCTGACACCAGTGCGTTGATGTTTTATTTTATCGACTAATTGAAATCTCTCCAGCATATCAGTAAGAATTTGGGCATTTTGTGATGACAGGGAATTTGTGGAATGTTCGCCCACTAATCGCAGTAAGTTAACCATTGAGGATTCATCTAAGGGTTTTTCGAGAATTATTTCCATTGGACATTCTTTTATTGTAAAGGTACGTTTTTCTGGCTTGATATCTGTCCGTGAATCAGACAACTTTATGACCGAGAGTGATTCTTCTACAACAGTTGCATCATCAATAATTGAACTCGGAATTGCACTGGATGACTGATAAGTTTCAGCAATATCAATCAGTTGATTTAAAGCGGGCATAAACTGCAGCATCATCTCACTCGAATAATTTTTAATGCTGATTGTGCTTATTTCTGAAAAAATAGAGAGCTCTTTTGAAAGTTTCATGGAGTAATTCCTTATACCGTAAATGATGAGATATTATCTAATCCAACATCCTCTTGGTCATTTTTCTTTATACTCACCCTAGGTTTTTCACAGACAAATTCCCAATATTCAAAGACAGACTTAGCCCCTATCAATACGACATTTGTCGGTTCATTGTAGTATTGCTGGCATACAATTTTTAAGCCTGAATTATTAATATAAGTAAAAACCTCAGATAATTCCATATAAAAAAGCCCCGAAGAGTAAAACTCCACGGGGCTTTCGCATTTAAATCCTGGCAACGACCTACTTTCACATGGGGAGACCCCACACTATCATTGGCGTAAAGCAGTTTCACTTCTGAGTTCGGAATGGGATCAGGTGGTTCCTACCTACTATGACTACCAGGAAACTGGCTGCTGTTTTCACAGCAATTCTTTGGTGTATGAATGAATAAAGGCGCTTGAATACCGGTAATGACACACCAGGTTCATCGCAATAATGAAACCATTTGGTGTTATATGATCAAGCCTCACGGTTAATTAGTACACGTTAGCTACATGCATTGCTGCACTTCCACACCGTGCCTATCAACGTCATAGTCTTTGACGGACCTTCAGGGACATTAACATGTCCAGGGAGATCTAATCTTGAGGGAGGCTTCCCGCTTAGATGCTTTCAGCGGTTATCCCTTCCGAACGTAGCTACCCGGCAATGCCATTGGCATGACAACCGGAACACCAGAGGTTCGTCCACTCCGGTCCTCTCGTACTAGGAGCAGCTCCTCTCAAATCTCCAGCGCCCACGACAGATAGGATCCAAACTGTCTCACGACGTTTTAAACCCAACTCACGTACCACTTTAAATGGCGAACAGCCATACCCTTGGGACCTGCTACAGCCCCAGGATGTGATGAGTCGACATCGAGGTGCCAAACACCGCCGTCGATATGAACTCTTGGGCGGTATAAGCCTGTTATCCCCGGAGTACCTTTTATCCGTTGAGCGATGGCCCTTCCATTCAGAACCACCGGATCACTAAGACCTACTTTCGTATCTGCTCGACCTGTCAGTCTCGCAGTTAAGCACCCTTTTACCTTTACGCTCATTGCGCGATTTCCGACCGCGCTGAGGGTACCTTCGTGCTCCTCCGTTACTCTTTGGGAGGAGACCGCCCCAGTCAAACTACCCACCATACACTGTCTCCGACCCGGCTTACGGGTCTGGGTTAGAACGTCAAACGCACCAGGGTGGTATTTCAAGGATGGCTCCACCAGGACTAGCGTCCTGGCTTCAAAGCCTCCCACCTATCCTACACAGATGAGTTCAAAGTCCAGTGTAAAGTTGTAGTAAAGGTTCACGGGGTCTTTCCGTCTAGCCGCGGGTACACTGCATCTTCACAGCAATTTCAATTTCACTGAGTCTCGGGTGGAGACAGCGTGGCCATCGTTACGCCATTCGTGCAGGTCGGAACTTACCCGACAAGGAATTTCG